>CAMQZX010000241.1 GCA_947039785.1 uncultured Lachnospiraceae bacterium
TTATTGTTCAATTGTTATAATGAAAATATGTTTGAAACGGGTTTCAAATTAAAAAATAACATACTCTAAGAAAAAAATCGACAAGGGAACAAAGAGGAGGGACAGCTATGGTAAGTATCCGGGAAGTTGCAAGAATGGCTGGCGTATCGCCGGCGACAGTATCCAGGGTGATGAATGGTACAGCTAAGGTAGACGAGGAGAAGGCTCAGCGAGTACAGAAAGTGATACAAGAAACCGGATTCAAGCCCAATGAAGTAGCCAGATCTCTCTATAAGAAATCTTCGAAGATTATCGGTCTGGTTGTTCCAAATATTGAGAATCCGTTCTTCAATCAAATGGCAAAGATGATAGAATCAGAAGCTTATGACAATGGATATCGGGTGGTATTGTGCAACACCAATGACAATACAGAAAAAGAAAGAATCAATATCCAGATGTTGACCAGCATGAATGCGGATGGAATTATTCTTATGACTTCTGATGAGGAGATACAGCCGGAGATTGAAAAGTGCGGAATTCCTGTAGTGATATTGGATAGACAGATTACTCATTCGGAGGGAACAGTTTACATCCATGGAGATCACTATCAGGGAGGAAGAATTGCCACGGAGCATTTGATTCAGTGTGGATGTACCAATATTGTGAATATTAAAGGACCTCAGATTTTTTCAAGCGGACGTGCCAGATATCGGGGATATCGGGACGTATGTAAGAAATATATGATAGAAGAACAGTGTTTGGAATGCGATTATAATTTTAAAGATGGTCTTTTGGTGGCGGAAGAGATTTTAGCGCGTTATCCAAAAGTGGATGGGATTATTGCCTGTAATGATATGGTGGCAATTTCCGTATACAAAGTATTTTCCAGAGCCGGAATCTCCATTCCCGGACAGGTTCAGCTTCTTGGGTTTGATAATATAGAATTAAGTTATTTAATGACACCGGAACTGACTACCATTGCACAGCCCTCCTGGGAGATGGGTAGAAAGGCAATGGAGATGATTATAGGAGACATCAATTATGAAAATGGTAAAAGAGAATTTACATTTCCAGTGAAGTTAATCCAGCGGGAGACAACCATTCCGCAGGAATAACAAATAAATGCAACTAATGTTACAAGTAGGAGAAGGGAGAACAACATGAAGATTTCAGTAGTGGGAAGCATCAACATGGACATGACTGTGACTGCTGAGCGTATCCCCATGAAGGGAGAGACACTTTTAGGCCAGGAACTTCATTACATTCCAGGTGGCAAAGGCGCTAACCAGGCAGTAGCCATGGCAAGACTGGGAGCCGATGTAGAAATGTTTGGATGCGTTGGCAGTGACGGTAATGGAAAGGATCTGATTAAAAATTTGAAGTCTCAGGGAGTGAAGACCGATCATATCGGTGTGGTAGAAGGCGTACCAACAGGAATTGCCCTGATTACCGTGGGAGACAATGACAACACCATTGTGATTGTGGCAGGAGCCAATGGAAAAGTGGACTGTGCATATGTGGACAGCATTGCGGAGGAATTAGAAAAATCCGATATGGTGGTTCTTCAGCACGAAATTCCTATCGAGACAGTGGAATATGTGGTAGACTTCTGTTATCGCAACAACATTAAGGTGGTTTTAAATCCGGCACCGGCTTGCCCCTTAAAGCAGGAAACCATTGAGAAGATCACATATTTGACGCCGAACGAACATGAGGCGAAAATTCTCTTTGGAGATATGAAGCGGGAAGAGCTGATGAAGAAATATCCGGAGAAGGTTTTGATCACATTAGGTTCCAAGGGTGTAGCCACCTGCTTAAAGTCAGGAGAGATTTTGACTGTACCGGCAAGACCAGCGAAAGTAGCGGATACCACAGGCGCAGGAGATACGTTAAATGGTGCTTTTGCAGTGAGAATCGCAGAGGGTGCTGGAATGGAAGAAGCGATGCAGTTTGCCAATGTGGCTGCCAGTCTGTCTACCGAAAAGTTTGGAGCACAGGGAGGAATGCCCAACCGTGAAGCAGTGCAAAAAGAGATGGAGGGATAAGATTGAAAAAAGCAGGTATTATTAACAGTGACATCTCCAGAGTTCTGTCTTATATGGGACATACGGACAGAATTGCCATCGGGGATTGCGGATTACCGATTCCTGACGGTGTGGAGCGTATTGACTTGGCTGTGACCTTCGGAAATCCATCTTTTATGGAGGTTTTGAAAGCGGTTTCCGAAGATATGGTAATTGAAGGAATCGTGCTGGCAGAGGAAATTAAGTTCCAGAACCCCAGGATTCTAAAGGAGATCGAAACACTTTTTGCCGATAAAGAAACCGGTTTCAAAATAGAATTTGTGTCTCACACAGAATTGAAAAAGCAGACAGAGGAATGTAAAGCAGTGATACGGACTGGAGAGACGACTCCCTACGCCAATATCATTTTGCAGTCTGCATGTATATTTGCATAATAAGAAGAAAGGAGGAGTGTATGAATGAATATAGAAATGAGAGGAATTAACAAGGCATTCGGAAGTAACCAGGTTTTAAAGAATGCCGGATTCTTATTGAGCGATGGGGAAGTTCATGCTTTGATGGGGGAAAATGGTGCTGGGAAATCGACCCTGATGAAAATTCTTACAGGTGTGTACACCAGAGATGCAGGAACAGTTATCGTAGACGGAAAAGAAGTGGAATACCATAATCCCCAGGAAGCAGAGAAAGCAGGTATTGTGTTCATCTATCAGGAATTGAACGTTATGTTTGACCTGACAGTGGAGGAAAACCTGTTTATGGGAAAGGAAATCACGAAAGGATTTGGCATTTGTGACAAGAAGGCCATGAGAAAGAAAGCCCAGGAAATATTGGATAAAATGGGGGTCAATATTCCTGTGGGCGCGACTATGTCGGAGCTTTCTGTGGGGCAGCAGCAGATGATTGAGATCTGTAAAGCCCTGATGGTGGATGCAAAGGTAATCATCATGGATGAACCTACTGCCGCCTTAACTCAGAGCGAGACGGAAGCGCTTTTTGAGGTAATTCAGTCCCTTCGTCAAAAGGGTGTATCCATGGTTTATATCTCTCACCGAATGGAAGAAATCTTTGAACTGTGTGACAGAATTACCGTTTTGCGAGACGGTTCTTATATCGGAACTGAAGAAATCAAAGATGTGGATATGAATGATATCGTTAAGATGATGATTGGCCGTGAGATCGGAGAGCGTTTCCCGGCGAGAAATGTAAAGTTGGGTAAGGAAGTTCTGAAAGTGGACAAGCTTACGAAAAACGGAGTGTTCCACGATGTATCTTTCAGTGTGCGGGCAGGAGAGGTACTTGGTGTGTCTGGATTAATGGGGTCCGGACGTACGGAGATCATGCAGTCCATTTTTGGGAACATGTCCATAGACAGCGGAAAGATCTACATAGAGGGCAAGGAAGTCCAGATTAAGAATCCAAGTCAGGCCATCAAAGCCGGAATCGGATTCATTACAGAAGACAGAAAGACAGAAGGTCTGATGTTGGAGAAGAGTATTGAGGAAAATGTATCTCTGGCAAATCTGGGTAAGGTATCCCGAAACAATACGGTTCTCTCCAGTGCTTCGGAGGATTCTCTGGTGAAGAAAGCCATTGAAGAATTCCACATCAAATGTTTTGGTCCGAACCATGAGTGCAACAACTTGAGCGGTGGTAATCAGCAGAAAGTTGTACTTGCAAAATGGATTTATACAGATCCGAAGATTTTGATTCTGGATGAGCCCACCAGAGGTGTGGATATTGGAGCCAAAAAGGAAATTTACAGTGTCATCAACGAGCTGGCAGGCAAAGGTGTAGCAGTCATCATGGTTTCCTCGGAACTTCCGGAAGTATTGGGAATGAGTGACCGGATTATGGTCGTGCGCGAAGGTGAAGTTCGCGGAATCGTGAATCAGGATGAAGCAAATCAGGAAAATGTTATGACGTTAGCAACGGGAGGTACAATTTAATGGAAAAAAATAAAAAAAGTGCGGGGGAATATATACAGGAGTATGGTGCATTTATTGCATTGATTATCTTAATTATTGGTATCAGTATTGTAAGTCCGGAATTTCGTACCGGCAGCAACTTTTTGTCACTGCTTCGTCAGTCTTCGATTAATGGATTGATCGCTTTTGGTATGACTGGAGTTATCCTGACAGGCGGCATCGATTTGTCTGTAGGTTCTGTTTTGGCGTTGAGTACAGCACTTTGTGCAGGGATGATTTCTACCGGTATGCCGGCTGGGTTGGCAATGCTGCTGGCACTGGTCATCGGCGCTGTACTTGGCTGTATCAGCGGCCTGCTTGTGACAAAGGGACGTCTGCAGCCTTTCATTGCCACTCTGATTACCATGACAGTATTTCGTGGATTGACTATGATTTACACAGATGGTAAGCCGATTTCAAATCTGGGAGACAGCTTTGTGTTGAAGCTGATTGGTAAAGGTACGATTTTTGGCGTTCCTGTGCCTGTTATTTTGTTGATCGTGATATTTGCTCTGTTTTACTTTCTTCTGACACAGACTACTTTCGGAAGAAAAGTATATGCCACTGGAAGTAACTGGAAATGTGCTCAGTTGGTGGGGGTAAACATTAATAAGACCAAATTGATTGTATACGGTATCTCCGGTCTGATGGCATCTATTTCCGGTTTGATCCTGTTATCCCGTTTGAATTCTGCACAGCCTACTCTGGGTGATGGATACGAGCTGGATGCCATCGCTTCCGTAGCTTTGGGCGGAACCAGTATGAATGGTGGACGCGGTAAAATCCAGGGAACCCTGATCGGTGTACTGATTATTGCAGTTTTGAACAATGGTTTGAACATTCTGGGTGTGTCTTCCTACTATCAGGATGTGGTAAAGGGCCTGGTAATTCTGGTAGCCGTATTATCAGATAGAAATCGTTAATAAGAAAAATAAGAAAAGTAAAGGAGTAAAAACTATGAAAAGAAAAGTATTAGCAATGGTATTGGCAGTAACAATGGTAATTGGTATGGCTGGATGCGGAGCTGTAGCTATTGATGGCGAAAGTGCAGGAGGAAGCTCCGAAGATAGTGCATCCGAGGAAGGCGGCAGTGTGCAGGGCAGCGGTGCCATTGGACTGGCAATTTCCACTCTGAACAACCCATTCTTTGTTAGCTTATCGGAAGGGGCAGATGCTGCAGCAGAAGAGGCTGGCGTTCAGTTGATTACTGTAGATGCTGGTGATGATGCAGCAAAACAGACAAGTGATGTGGAAGATTTGGTTTCCAAGAACGTGAGTGTATTGATTGTAAACCCTGTGGATTCTGATGCCATTGCTCCCGCTGTTAAAGATGCAGTGGAAAAAGGTGTGAAAGTAATTTCCGTAGACCGTGTGGTAAATGGTGTGGATATTGATTGCCAGATTGCTTCCGATAATGTGGAAGGTGCCAGAATGGCAACAGAGTATTTGACCGAATTGGTTGGCGAGGGCGCCAAGGTGGCGGAGATTGAAGGTGTTCCGGGAGCATCTGCAACCATTGACCGCGGAGAAGGATTCCATCTTGTGGCTGACGAAAAGCTGGATGTGGTAACCAGTCAGACAGCAAACTTTAACCGTGCAGAAGGCATGACTGTTATGGAGAACGTTCTTCAATCATCAAGTGACTTAAAAGGTGTATTTGCCCACAATGACGAAATGGCCTTAGGTGCACTGGAAGCTGTAACCTCTTCAGGAAAAGATATTCAAGTTGTTGGATTTGATGCTACAGACGATGCAGTGGCAGCAGTAAAAGCCGGAAAGATGGCAGCCACAGTAGCCCAGCAGCCAGAAAAAATGGGTGAGACAGCAATAGATGCAGCAGTACGGATTATTAACGGCGAAACTGTGGAGGAATCTATTCCAGTAGAAGTTACTTTGATTACAAAAGATACAGCAGAATAAGAAATATGAGAAATGAGATGCGGGTTCTTCGGAACCCGCTATTTTGATTTATGGAATTTAGTCTGTTGATCTGGTTTCCATTTTTCAGAACTTGAAAAACTCTAAACAGATCAACAGACTAAATTCCATAAACAAAAAACCCTGAATCATAAAGATTCAAGGTTTTAAAGAGGCGTCAGCCGGATTTGAACCGGCGATAAGCTGTCTCTTATACACATCTCCGAGCCCACGAGACTACGCTGCATCGGG
>CAMQZX010000242.1 GCA_947039785.1 uncultured Lachnospiraceae bacterium
ATCTTACATTGTCACCTGTGATTCTCATGACTCATTACTGGAAGACGCAAATATTTTAATCTGTGACGGTGTGATTACTTATATCGGGCAGGATCAGCCTCAGGCCGATGAAACTCTCGATGCCGCTGGCTGTATTGTCTACCCAGGATTGATTAATACACATCATCATCTTTATCAGACCTTCAGCAGAAATCTGCCCCAGGTGCAGAATATGGAACTTTTTGACTGGCTTACAGCACTTTACGGAATCTGGAAAAATCTGGATCAGGATACCATCTACTACAGCTCTATCGTAGGTATGGGAGAATTGCTGAAGTCTGGCTGTACTACCTGCTTTGATCATCACTATGTATTCCCAAGTGGAAATTCTGATGCCTTTTTGGAAGCTCAGTTTTCCGCCTCCGATGCACTGGGAATACGTATGTATGCGTCCCGAGGCAGTATGGATCTGAGTCAGAAGGACGGAGGTCTGCCCCCTGACAGCGTTGTCCAGACAGTAGATAAGATTATGGAAGACTCCCGCCGGGCAGTGGAGCGTTACCATGACCCCAGCCCGTTCTCCATGAAAATGGTAGCGCTGGCCCCCTGCTCTCCATTCAGTGCCAGTGAAGAGCTTTACCGTCAGTCTGCCATTTTAGCTCGGGAGATGAAGGTACGGCTTCATACCCATTTATGTGAAACACTTGATGAAGAAAACTACGTATTGGGAAAATATGGGAAACGCCCGCTGGCCTACATGGAATCCATGGATTGGGTGGGAAACGACGTGTGGTATGCCCATGGCATTCACTTCAACGATGAAGAACTGAAACTTCTGGCAGACACAGCTACCGGTATTGCCCACTGCCCCATCTCCAACATGAAGCTTTCCTCCGGAATCTGCCGGATTCCGGATATGCTAAAACTTGATATTCCTGTGGGCCTGGCAGTAGATGGAAGCGCCAGCAACGATAGTTCCAATCTTCTTGAGGAGCTTCGTATGGCTTATCTGCTTCATCGTCTCAATTCCAGCGACCAGGCTCCCAGCGGCTATGACCTGTTAAAACTTGCCTGTCAGGGAAGTGCCCGGGTACTTGGCCGGAAGGATATTGGATCACTGGAAAAGGGAAAAGCGGGCGATTTATTTATGATTCGCCAGAAAACCCTGGAACTGGTTGGAGCCGATCTGGACGTGAAATCACTGCCTGGCACAGTAGGTATTAAAAATTCTGTGGAATACACCATAGTCAACGGAAAAATTGTAGTAGAACACGGAAAGTTAGTGGGAATTGATGAAGAAAAGGCTGTAGAAAAAAGCCGAAATCTGGTGACAGATTATCTGAATCGTTAAAGTTTATGTATTTATTTGGGGGATTATGTTATGCAAGAAAAACAAAATAAAAGCCGTGAGTTAATTTATCAACTGAACGGAAGGCCAAGTCTGTGCGTTGCCGTTCCTCTGGGACTCCAACACGTACTGGCCATGTTTACTTCAAACCTGGCTCCGATTCTGATCATCGCCAGTGTCTGTGGTTTATCCGGTGCAGATACTGTTGTCATGGTACAGTGTGCCATGTTTGTATCCGGTTTGACCACATTTATCCAGCTCTATCCACTGAAGCTGGGTAAAAAACATCAGGTGGGTGCCAACCTTCCCATTGTAATGGGAACCTCCTTCACCTTCGTACCCACAGCCTCGGCAATTGGTGCTGCCAGTGGGATCGGAACAGTGCTGGGCAGTTGTCTTGTGGGCAGTTTATCTGAAGTATTTATGGGATTTTTCTACAAATACATTCGCCGCTTCTTCCCGCCCCTTGTTGTAGGTTGTACACTGGTTACCATCGGTGTAAACCTTCTGGATGTGGGTGTGGATTATTTTGCCGGCGGAACAGGCGCTGCTGATTATGGTTCTCTTCAGAACATGAGCGTTGCCTCCTTCGTTTTAATCATTGTAATTGTGCTGCAGCGTTTCGGCAAGGGCCTGGCGAAAAACTCTGCCATCCTCATCGGACTTGTGGCCGGTTATATTTTAGCAGCTTTTTTGGGAATGGTAGACACTTCCTCCATTGCGGAAGCCGCCTGGTTCCGTCTGCCTCTCCCCATGCATTTTAAACTGGAGTTCTCTCTCCCGGCAATCTTAAGCTTTGCAGCACTATTTGTGACCTCCGGTCTGGAAACCATCGGAAATACTTCCGGTATCACCATCGCCGGATTTGACCGTGAGGCTACAGAACGCGAAACAGCCGGTGCCATTCTGGCAGATGCTCTCGGCTCCACCACAGCGGCATTTTTCAATGCTCTTCCAAACACTGCTTTCGGTCAGAATGCAGGTATTGTGTCCATGACAAAGATAGTTAACAAATGGTGTATCGCCACAGGAGCATTTATCCTTATGATCTCCGGTTTCTTCCCGAAGCTGGGTGCCATTTTCGCCGCCATTCCCAACGCTGTACTGGGCGGTGCCATCATTACCGTATTCGGTATGATCTTAATTAACGGAATCAAAATGATTGCAAAAGCAGGATTCAGCGAACGCAACATTCTGGTTATGGGTATCACCTTTGCCCTGGGTATGGGTATGGCCAGCCATCCGGATGCAGTTGCACAGCTTCCCGCTGCCATCCGTTTCATCTTCTCCGACAGCGTTACATCCACATGTATCGTTGCCATTATTGCCAATATTGTCTTTCCAATGAAAGACAAAGAAGATATTGAACGCGCCAAGGAAGCAATGCGGGGATAAATTTGTGCGTTATCAGCACCTTGCTGCCGGAAACGCTTTATGTAAAATCCATGTATAAACTGCAGCCGCCATATAGAAGTACCTGCGGCTTTGTGATATAATATCGACAGACTATTTCACATAAGCAATTTCAAATAAAGGAGTTAGAATGTTAAGTAAGAATGAATTTCTGACCATATATAATTTAACGGAGGAAGATTTGGCTAAGGCCCAACTGGATTGGGATGAGCTGGATGCCATTCAGAAGCATTATGAATCCATTGAAAATGACCTCAGGGGAATCGGAAAGGATTTCGTAGACAATTATCTCTACGAAATCGAGAAGGCCGGCATTCACTCCTACCGTTATCGAACCAAAGAACCTGGTCATCTCCTGGAGAAGATCATCCGCAAACGCCGGGAGAATTTCAGTAAATTTGAGTATCTGAACAGAGATAATTACTATAAATACATGACAGACCTGATTGGAATCCGTGTATTCTTTCTGTATCGGGAGGACTGGATTTATTTCCATCAATATATTACCTCCGTATTTGAAAACAATCCAAGCATCTATGTGGAGGATCGTATCGCAGATTTTGACGAGGATATTGACCACTACTATATTGCAGAGCGTCCCAAGGTATATAAGCGGGCCGGCGACAGTAAGATTTACGACCGGAAGCTGATCGATATCAAAGCTGACGGCATCTACCGCTCTCTTCATTATATTGTAAAATACAAGGGACACTATGTGGAAATCCAGGGAAGGACCCTCTTTGAGGAAGGCTGGAGTGAAATTGACCATGACATTGTTTATCCCTATTACAAAGATGATGAAATGCTCAAGGATTTTTCCAAATTGCTGAATCGCCTGTCGGGAATGGCAGACGAGATGAGTTCTTATTTCCGCAGAATGAAACATGGCAGAGAGGAAAATCCATTGAAGCAATCATGAACCAAAAGCCGACGCAGCTTCCCAGAGAATCTTTCCATGGAGGCAGATTTGCATCACTAAAATTACAGGACTGCAGCGCAAAATGATGTATCTTGCATCATTTCTATGCATCGTGCAGCATGACTGTAAGCGGAGTGAACAGTATCTGAAAAAGTAAATCCAAAACTTTTACAGCGCTTCGTATTCTCTGGTAACCTGTCGGCTGACTTCCCGATAGGAAAGATTTTTCTGAGCGGCAATTTGCGCCAAATCTTCATATTCCGGGTATGCCCACTGCTCCTGTCCGTAGGAGCAGATTTTGAAGGTAACCTCTCCCAGAGATGTGGAAACCTTTTTTAATTCCCTGTGTAGTACGGAGCGTTCCATTTTCATCCGTCGGATGCCAATGGTGGTAGTCTCCTGGAACATAATCTTTTCTAATCCGGAAATGTCATCTTCTTTACAAATCACGTTTAACAGGTAAGCCGGACGATTCTTCTTCATGTATACCGGGGTATAATGAACATCCCTGGCTCCAGCCTGAAGAAGACGATTCATGGTATGTCCCATCATTTCACCGGTACAGTCATCAATATTGGTTTCCAATTTATAAATGACATCTTGCTCTGCTTCCTGCTTCTTCGAGCGAATTAACATGGCCCGCAGAAGGCCTGGACGGTTGTAATTCCGCTTACCGGCACCTAAACCGACCTTTTCGATTTTATATTTCAGCGGCAGTTGTTCAGAGGTTCTGACTGCTGCCACAATAGCGGCTCCTGTTGGGGTTACCAGCTCTCCCTGTACTTCAGTAGGACAGAGAGTCAGACCATACGTCTGTACAATGTTCACCACCGCCGGAACTGGAACCGGAATGATTCCATGCTGACAGCGGATGGTTCCATGTCCTTCAGATAATTCTGGAACAATTACCTCTGTAATGTTTAAATTGTCCAGACAAACTGCCGTTGAAATTACATCCACAATGGAATCCACTGCTCCCACTTCATGAAAATGCACCTGGTCCATGGGAAGACCGTGGGCCTTCGCCTCTGCCTGAGCCAGAATTTGAAAAATTTTTACGGCAATCTCTCTGGCATGAGGAGTCATTTTGGCATGATCAATAATCTCCAGGACTTCTTTTAAGCCACGATGCTGATGATGCTCGTGAGTATGGGAATGTCCTTCATGGCTATGCTGTTCTTCATAAGTATGAGAGTATCCTTCATAATTGTACTGTTCTTCATGAGTATGATGATGACATTCCAAACTTTCTTCCTGACCGACTTTGCCATGCAAATATTCCATATCATGATCGTGGTTCTCATGAGCCTGATCTAACTTCACATGAAAGTCACAGGCATCCAGCCCACTTTTTTTCACTCTGGATATCTGTATCTCATAGCCTTCCACAGGCAGACTGTCCAAAGCTTCTCTCAGTACAGCCTCATCGGCTCCCAGATCCAGCAATGCAGCCACTGTCATGTCCCCGCTGATTCCCGAATAGCACTCCAGGTATAAGATATTTTGTCCTTTCATTTTCTCACTCCCATCCGGTTAATCTGTGTGGCGATATAACCTGCTCCATAACCGTTGTCAATATTTACCGTTGCAATGCCGTTGGCACAGGAATTGATCATGGTAAGCAGCGCGGAAAGACCGTGGAAGCTGGCGCCGTATCCCACAGAAGTGGGAACTGCAATCACAGGCTTATCCACCAAACCACCCAAAACACTTGCCAGAGCACCCTCCATTCCAGCCACTGCCACAATACAGTTTGCTTTCTGAATGGCATCCAGACTGTATAATAGACGATGAATGCCGCTGACTCCCACATCAAAAACACGCTCCACCCTGGAGCCAAAATATTCTGCTGTCTGAGCTGCCTCTTCTGCCACAGGAATATCTGCTGTTCCAGCTGTACAGACGGCAATCATCCCCTCCAATTCCTTATCTTCTTTTTCTATTTTCATGATATGAGAAATAGGATCATACTGTACCTTTGGAAAATGCTCTTTTAACAGCTCATATTGATGCTGGGAAGCCCTTGTTCCCAGCGCTTCCCCATTGTCCTTATATAATCTTTCAAAAATGTGAAGAAGGTGCTCGTCTGCCTTGCCGCTGCAGAAAATCACCTCGGGAAATCCGGAGCGCACTTCCCGATGACTGTCCAGCTTGGCATACCCCATCTCCTCAAAAGGCTCTTTGCGGAAGAAACGCTCTGCCTCTTCCACCGTTATTTCATTATTTTTCAGCTTTGTCAATATTTCTCTAGTTTCCAAATTTACACCTCTTTGTTCATCTGTCGAATATTATAAAGCGGACATTCGGAATCCGCTTCGTCTCTGCGCAAAAAAAGCATTCTCTTATATATTTATATAAATCTCGCTTCACGTCAAGTATTCGCAGCTGTCTCTTATACACATCTCCGAGCCCACGAGACTACGCTGCATCGGG
>CAMQZX010000243.1 GCA_947039785.1 uncultured Lachnospiraceae bacterium
TACACTTCTAGCTTCGTCGGCAGCGTCAGATGTGTATAAGAGACAGTTTGCACATTGACAATTACATAGTCCAGCCCGGTACATTCCCTGACGAAGAGCGGCTATCCGTCTGCCCGGCAAGCAGAACCATGAGCACTGATATATGGATGGCATCCGTATAACGCAATGAGGTGTCAGGGGGCATAATGAGACTTCCGTAATTCGCGGCCCGGCCATAATGAAGGCGGGGAGATGAAATTTCTATGGACCTGTTCGCCACAGGCGCTGGGGGACATTAAACTTTAATCAACACGTTCCTTTGAATAGAAATGGAACTAATTGGCAATAATGAAAGCAGAAATGGAAACACCCTTCGGGTATCCCTCTATGTCCAAAAGACAGGACAGTAATAAGGAAAGGAGTTTTCTATGGAACATGCAACTGCAAAAACAGTGGATCGTTCCCTGTTAAAAGATATACGGGACGTTGTGATTGACACATCAAAGCCTTGCAAAGACCGTATCAAAGGTTATATAGAGCAAATCGGGAATCCATATTGTTATCTGGATGACGGCGTTGTTGTAGAAATTGGATACGCAAATACAGGGGTGAGCTTACAGGATCAGTTGGTAGCTTATGCGAGCAGCATAGATCAGGATTTTGGAAATTTGCGGTAACTGGTGTGGGCCTATTGACAAGGCATGATAAATTGGCCATAATGTTTATACGGTCAATGAAATGGCTTGGTCAGCCAACAAGGATAACCGCCGGAAACAAATGTCCTGAAAGAATTTTAGGAGGTTTGTTATGGCTGTTATAAATAAACAGGTCCCAGACCTGGAAGAATACAGAGCAATGGCTTACTATCGTCTGTCCAAAGATGATAAAAATGAGGACAGAAGCAGGGATAGTGCAGGTGAAATCAGTGATAGTATCCTGAATCAGCGTAAACTGGTTCATGCGTATCTTAAGAATCATCCGGGTATTACGCTTGTGGATGAAGCATATGATGATGGTTACTCCGGAACGAATTATGATCGTCCCGGTTTTCGTTCTGTTTTGGACAAAGTTCAGTCCGGAAGCATCAACTGCGTAATCGTAAAAGATTTGTCCAGACTTGGAAGAGAGTATATTGAAACGGGAAAATATCTTGAGATGATTTTCCCGTCTTTTGGTGTACGGTTTATTGCTATTAATGATGACGTTGACAGTGAACACAGCACTGCCGGGGATGATATTATCATTCCTATTAAAAATATAATGAATGAGTCCTATTGCCGCGAGTTATCTAAGAAGCTTCGAAATCAGTTTCGGATCCAACGTGGCAATGGGGAGTTTTTGGGTGCCTTTGCGAGCTACGGGTACTGTAAATCTCCTGATGATAAGCACAAGCTTGTTGTTGACGAGTATGCAGCCGAAGTTGTGCGGGGCATTTTTTCTATGAAAATCAAAGGATGCAGCCAGAATATCATAGCGGATTTTCTCAATCAGGAAAAAGTATTGCCGCCTGCCGAGTATAAGAAGAGTCTTGGTATGAAATATAAAACTGGCTTTCAGGCATCTGCGCAGGCGAAATGGAGTGTAGTTACTATTAACAGGATATTAAACAATCCTATTTATATAGGAACCCTTGTTCAAGGGAAACGTGGCACGCCCAATTATAAAATCAAAAAAATGCGGGTACGAAGCGAAGATGACTGGGTGGTTGTGGAGAATAACCATCCGGCAATCATAGATCCGCTTATGTTCTCGATTGTGCAGAAAATGATGGAGCGTGATACAAGAAGGCCGCCGAAAGAGGATGTTCTTCTGCCGCTGGCCGGGGTACTATTCTGCCCTGACTGTGGACGTGCTTTGCAACGCAGGACAGTGACCAAAGGTGAGCAGAAATATTGCTATTATGTATGTGCCACTTACAAAGACGGAAAGGGCTGCAGCAGTCACAGCTTTGAACAGAATAAGCTGGAAGAAACCGTTTTACATGCGGTGACAGGCCAGATTCAGATGATTGTCGAATTGAACCAGCTTGTCCATGATATTGGTCTGCAGAAGATTGACCAAATTCGTCTGGGGCGGGTGGATCTCATGATAGCGAGGAAAGAGCAGGATTTAGACCGGGATAAGGAATTCCGCATGAAACTCTATGAAGCGCTTAATGATAATCTGATTGACCGGGATGAATATAACAAAATGCGGATGAAGTATACCAGGCAGATAGAAGACACAGAAAGGGCAATCAGCAGGCTTAAGCTTCAGCGGACGGAGATTTCATCTAGCCAAAGTACCGATAACAGCTGGATTATGCAGTTTATAAAGTTTCAGGGGATTACCGAATTGAGCCGTGAAGCTGTTGTAACTATGATTGACCGGATATATGTATATGAAGATAAACGTATCCGTATTGAGTTTAATTATCGAAACGAAATCGCCGCATATCAGGAGATTTTGGAGGAAAAGGCAAAGGAGGTGGGCTAAATGGCACGTAAGAGCAGAGTGAAAGTATTAAAAGAAACTGCTCCTGAAGAAGAATTACTACCCTTCGGGCATTCCACTATGCCATGTGGCAATAATAAGGAAACACCCTCCGGGTATCCCTCAATGCCATATGGCAGTAATAAGGAAATGGTTCTTGCTGGTGAATATGGGCGTCTCTCGGTAGAGGATGGAGATGATATAGCGCAGAACTCCATCGGCAACCAGCAGAAAATCACATTGCATTATTTAGAGGAACATTCCGATATAAAGCTGGTAGACACCTATTATGACAACGGTTATTCGGGTATGAACTATGACCGCCCTGGATTTACCCGTATGCTTGCTGATTTAAAAAGCGGACGGATAAATTGCGTTATCGTGAAAGACATTTCCAGACTGGGACGGCATTTTGTGCTGACCAGCGAATTTGTAGAACGCACATTCCCTGAAATGGGTGTCAGACTCATCTGCATAAATGATTCTTATGACAGCGCAGATGAAAATGCAGACGCTTCTGCATTGACCATGCCTTTGAAAATGGTTATGAATGATTACTATGTAAAGGATATTTCCAATAAGATACGCTCCAGCATATCGGCAAAAATGGCAGGGGGCGAATTTATTCCGTCTGCAGGCAGTATCCCATACGGGTATATCAGAAATGCTGAATTTGCTACTTTTGATATTGATCCGGAGCCGGCTGAAGTAGTAAGAAAGATTTATAAGTTAAGAGCCGGCGGCGAAAGCTTTAATGCGATTGCCCGTATATTAAATGAAGATAATATCCCTTCACCGGGTAAGCTCAGACTGATTCGGGGCATCACGAAGGCTAAAAAGTATGAAAATGCGATTTGGATTCGTGGTACCATCCGTAAAATCTGTTCAGATCAGGTTTATATCGGGAACCGGATTCACGGAAAAGTAAAGAGAGATAAAGTCGGTCTGGAGAAAAAGAGACGGAGCGAGGACGAATGGCAGGTGATTGAGAATGCACATCCGGCGATTATTTCCATTCAGCTATATGAGGAGGTTCAGCAGATAAACCAGGGGGAATTACAGCGGAGAGGCAAGTTTGAGCAGAGAGCAGCATGTGGTGACGATTATCGGGATTTATTTCGTGGGATGGTGTTCTGTGCAGAATGTAAAAGTTCTATGAGTGCAGCAAAAGGATGCGCCAGGCCAGACGCAAAAACGCCAAGCCGAATATTTTATGATTGCAATGGATACCGGTATTCAGCCCATACACAGTGCAGCAGTCATTATGTGAGACAGGAGACACTGCTGAAAGTGGTAACGGATACATTAAACCAGCAGGTTCAGGTAGCCGTAGATGTTGAACAGCTTGCCAGCAGATTGAAAAGTATGCCAAAGGTAGTACGCTATCAGACTGAAGCAGAAAGTCATTATGCAAGTGTTTCCGCAAAGCGTAAGAATATGGAGTCCAAAATGGAACAGCTTCTCATAGACCTTACCCAGAGAGTCATAGACCGCAGCGAGTATGATTATATGAAAAAGCAATATGCGAGAGAATATGAAAAGCTTCTACAGGAAGAAACGAAAGCATTGTCTGACATACGGGCGAAGGATGCTGCGCTTGGCGCCACTGAGAAATGGCTGGATGCGATGAAAAGATACCAGAAGCTCCCATCTATGGATCATACGCTCCTGAACCTGTTGGTAGCACGAATTGAGGTTTCAAAGGACAGGGAGATTAAGATTATACTCAATTATGAGGATCCATATCAGCCAATCATGGAATTCCTTAAAAGAATCGAGGTGATAAAAGATGTCAGCTGAGAGACAGGATTTCTATTATTTGAGGCTTTCAAAGGAGGATGGTGATATAGAGGAGGGTTCTACAGAAGAAAGCTGTAGTATTACTTCCCAAAGAGACTGTATCAAAAGATATTTGCGAGAACACCATTTTTCAGAAGATATATTTGAGGAAATCGCAGATGATGGGTATTCCGGAACCAGTATGAACCGGCCTGGTATGAGGCAGCTTTTGAATCTTGTGGAGGCAGGGAAGGTACGAACCATTATCGTGCGCGATCTTTCCAGATTTGCCCGAAATTATCTGGAGGCTGGCCATTATCTTGAATTTGTGTTCCCTGCCTATGGTGTGCGGTTTATCTCTATTAACGATCAGTTTGACAGTGAGCAGCTTGGTGAAAGCACCGGCGGATTGGAACTGGCTATTAAAAACCTGCTGAATCAGATGTACAGTAAGGATATTTCACGGAAGATCAAGAGTGCCGTGGATTTGAAAAAGCTGAGTGGTGAATATGTCTATGGAACAGCGCCTTATGGATACAAAAAGGGTGAAGAGAAGAATACGATTGTGATAGATAAAGAGGCGGCTGAGATTGTAAAAGCCGTTTTTGAATGGGCGGCATCCGGAATTACGATTACACAGATTGCCCAAAAACTGAATGAAGCCCATGTGGTAACGCCATCTGTCTATCTGGCATCGGTAAGAGGTAAATACAAGACAAGGGCGATATGGACCTTTGAGTCAGTCCGGAACATTTTAGCCAACCGAATTTATACTGGGGATACGGTTCCTTTTAAATCCCATGTGGTTCGTGTTGGCAGTGACAGAGTAAAACAGATTCCAGAGGAACTCCAGCAGGTGATTCCGAATACCCATGAGGGAATTATATCCCGTGAGCTTTTCTATCAGGCCCGGACTGTGATAAAGTCAACGAAAAAATCCAAAGCATCAGCCCATCCCAATCCATTCAGATCTTTATTGGTATGCAGCTGCTGCGGAAACCGTTTATCGAAAAGCAAACCGCAGAACAAGAACTGGATATGTACAACACACAGATACAATCCTGGCTCAGACTGTGAGAAGGTCAGGTTCCGTGAAGATAAGCTTACTGAGATCGTCCTTCATGCGATTAATGTCCGTTGCAGGCTATTGGATGCGAAAATAAAAATAATGAAGCAGGAGAGCCATTCGGCAAAATCCAGTGAGCAGATACTCCAAACAGAATGCCTGACATTGCGCAGGCAGATGGAAGGTCTGCAGGCTTTAAAGATGCAACACTATGAATCCTATGTCAGTGGACAATTAAGCAAGGAAAGCTTTCTTATTAAAAAGCGGGAAGCTTCGGCAAAGGAAGAAGATTTGAAAATCCGGCTCAGTGTTGCAGAGCGCAAACAGAAGAAGCTGACCGAAAAGATAAAGAAAAGCGCCATGCAAATGGAAACTGACCGCAAAATTATGGAGTATCAGGAAATTACAGAGCTGACCCCTGAGCTGATGAAAGAGCTGGTGAAAAAAATTATAATACGCCCGGATGGCTCCATACGCATAGAGTGGAACTTCCGTGATGAGATGAATGAGCCGATTCCCTTTGATTTTGATGGTAAAGCAACACCAGAAGAAAAAGCTATGTGAAAAAATGAAAAAGTTTTTGTCCTTCTATTGACACACTCGTGAGCGGAGCGCCCATTATTCAGGACGGAAAATTTATAGGAGCGGTGACTCATGTGCTGATACAGGACAGCACCAAGGGGTATGGAATTTTTATTGAGAATATGTTGGAGCATTAACGCCCTGTTTTGTGGAAAGATATTATTTGTGTGGAAAATGAATGAAAAATATTTTATAAT
>CAMQZX010000244.1 GCA_947039785.1 uncultured Lachnospiraceae bacterium
GTATTATTTCACATTTTTGTCCAATATTCAATATTATTTACAGGTTTTCCGTTTTTAATTTCACATTTCCATCATCTGTTCCACCGGAATGTTCTTTTTCAGCAGGATTTCTTCTTCCGCTCTTGCGAGAGCTTCTAATTCCTGTATTCGTTTCTGTAACTGTTCTTTTTCCAGTTCAATCTGCCCTCTGGCATCCTGAAACTGCTTTTGGTCCAGTTCACCTTCACGGTACTTCTCGTAATTCTGTAGATGTTGTCTTTTGAGCTGTTCCTGTTTCTCTTCACAATCAGTAATTTCACTCTGATATGCCCGCACCAGGTTCTGATGCAGCTGCCGCATGGATACATCCATCTGTTCCTGACTGATGATTTCTTGTAAATGTGCTTTTATTTCATTCAGAATAAACCCCTCCAGTATTTTCAAAACATCCCGTACTTTCTTTTCCTTTGCTGTATGCACAACTATAAAGGATGTGTCCATGCTGTTCCTTGCTTCCGGAAAGATTTCTTCCGCAATTTCCACTGATCTCTTGGAACGGGAACTTCCTTTCTGGTTCCAGGATTCGGAATCTTCGTCTTTCCATAAACCATACATCCAATATAATTCTTATCGTTGATAATTTTTCTGACCATATCAACAGTCCACTGAAGATTTTTTGATGCCGCTTTTCGATAATCAACCTTTTGACGGCTGCTCATAGATTGAAGTGGTGTGGGAATGTTCTCTTCATTAAAAATCCGGCAGATTTCTGTTTTGGAATAACGTTGATTCGTCAGCTCAAATACTCTCCGTATTACCACTGCCTCTTCTTCGACAATTTGAAGTTTTGTCTTATCCTCCGGATTTCTCCGATAACCATATGGTGCCGAACCGCAGCAGTATTCACCTAGATTTCTTCTTGTATGGACTGCAGCTTTCACTTTTACTGACTGATCTTTTACATAAAAATCTGCAATCAGCCCTTTGAATTGGACTTCAATATCAGAGTTTTTTCCTCTATAATCCAAAGAATCATAATGATCCGAAACAGAAATAAAACGAATCTATTATCTGTCATCTTCTATCACCCCAGATGCGATCAATCAATGCTGGGGCCATACCTCCCACATAGCTTCCATTCTTTTGGGACGCTCGTCTGGAAACACAAGATTTTGCCGAAATACCTTTTGCATATGTATCATTAACGAGATTTTAATTTTCATAGATAATTCCTGACTGTCAGCATCTTTTGCAAAAGAATCATAATGGTCACACAGAAATAAACCGTACTTTCAGAAATGGGAATATCTTCTCCAGATAATCTCCGGTTTCAATATAGTTTCTCCCAAACCTGGAAAAATCTTCAAACATCTGTTTTGCCATCTGTTTTTGATGTTCAATCATAGTTTCCAGTTCTTCGCATTTCTTACCATAAATATTACGAAATTCCTGAAATTCCTCTTTGCCGATAATTATAAGGAGCAAATGCTCCTATAAATGCTCAATAACCAAAGCACTCTCTGTTATATCCGCCGTTATACTATCATAATTATCTGTAACCGCAATAAAACGCACATTTAAAGCCGGGCAGATTTTTTGAATAAATCGCCCGGCTTCTATATACTCTCTTCCGAATCTGGATAAATCTCATTTTCCCTGACTCCACCTTAACATAACTTTTATCGTTTTACAAGGCATTAGTACATCAACTCCGTCCTTTTTCTCAGATAATCTATTATCGCATCTGTTGCATCCAATTCCCCTGTCATTTTTACCACAACCACATAGCCTTCATTTATATGAATATAAGGCTCATTACCTGACTTTTTTACAAATTCACAAATTTTATTAGAAATGTCCTGACTCATAATCGAATCTAATTCATCAATCGCTTTCAGATTATCTACTTGTAAATTTTTTAACACTTCCTCTGCTTCTGCACCCGAATTACTTGTCATTGTTTCTCACCTCTGTTTCAACATATTCTTCGCACAAGTCGTCCTATACCTTTTAGTTGTCAATGTGCAGCAGATTTTTACGTCCTCACTTACAGCGCCATATTTCATCGGCGGTATTCAATATATACAGGACCCCTGCTACTGGCGGCTTTTCTATATACGATGACATAAAAGCAAACAGCATCTGTCCAGTCGACAAATACTGTTTGCTTTCTGTTCCAATCTCTGATTTTTTAATTTATGAGGTGTATATATAAAGAATCAATCTTTCAATACTTCTTATCCACATCCGATCACTTATTTGATAGTACCCCATACTGTCTAAATGTAAATTGGTCTGGACTGATCCGATTCAATCTTCTTACGGATTTTGTTAATTAATGTCCATTTTTTACTACGTTCCTGACTTCCACTTTATTCTGCTGAAAATCTTTTAAAAATGTTTCTCGTGCTAATGGCAATCATAAGCGATAAGATACCAGAAAGCAGAACAACAACACACTCAAACCCTTTACAAATTTCAAATAAGACGCCGTATAATGCATTGCCCAATGGCTGTGCGCACATGGAAACGGTAAGAATGACAGCAATTACCTTTCCAATTAAATTTTGCGGAGTTTCCGCTTGAATAAAGGACATCATCTGTACGGTAAAGATTGTTGAAAATACCATAATTACAAAGCAGCACACTGTTATAACGATATAGTTTACCATTCCAGACGAAAATAATATCAATGCTGCACTGATAGGAAATACGCATACCGCACAGGCTATTACCAGATTGCCCGATTTATGAATTTCCAGTTTATCTGCGAAAACACCTGCACTAATACCTCCTGCCAATCCTCCAGCCGCCAATGCTCCCTCTGCAAAACCATAAAGCTTATTTGCCAGTGAAGCTTCTAAATTTAGTACCTCTGTTACCAGATATGGCAATGCAACAATAATCATTGCAGACAGAAACAAATTGATTCCACAGATTACAAGAAGAGCGTTTCCAATAACAGGCTTCTCCTTTCGGATAAAGCGGATACTCTCTGCAAAATCATTTCTGGCCATCTTTAGTATTCCACCATCTGAAGCCTGTTTCTGAAATGGTATTTTAATGAATATTTCCATAACCGCTGATACAACAAAACATACCATGCAAACCCATAATACAAGCTTCAATCCGTATGTACTGTATAAAACACCCCCAAGTACAGGACCAATTAAAGATGCAAATGAACTAATTGTATTGATAATAGAATTTGCCGCCATAAAATTATCCTGATTTACCAGCACAGGAACACTTGCCTGCACGGATGGCTGATATGCACCCGCAATGCCATATAGCAGCATCAACGTAACCGTCAGAAGTAGAATGAGATTTCCCCCATTCATGAGCAAAGAAAAGACTAATATAACTGCCGCCGTAAAGAAATCCAGTATTACCATAACATTTCTTTTATTTACCCTGTCTGCAACAATGCCCCCTATGGGTGACAGCAGAATAGCAGGAATAAAGGCACACGCGGTAACAGTTCCGTAAAGTGCTGATGATCCTGTCAAATTTAACAGGTACAGCGGCAATGCAAATCTTATTGTTGCATTACCAAACAGAGAGATAATTTGTCCAATGACAACTAATGTAAAATCTTTTGAAAACAGTTTTTGATTCATCTTCTAAACCTCCATCTTCTTTATTCTGTTTGCCAGAATATGATATATAAAGTTAGCAATTACAACAAAAATCGTACTCATCGCTAACATTACCCAAATAATGTTTCTTGGAGAAACCGTAATGAAATTAGTTGCAACACATACAATAATGAAGGCGCATACGATTGTTACAACCATCGAATGTTTTTTCCATCCGAAAGCAGTAGAAATAATACCTACTGCAGAAGATAAGATACCCATTAAAATGCTGGAAAGAAAAACCGTGAGGATAAAATGTTCTGTATTCATTTGTGGTACAATTCCGAAAACATGAGCTATAACATACATCATACCAACAACTAATATATTGCTGATTAATGCTGAAGTTGTTGAAATACCGCAAACAATCAAACACTTAACTCTAAGTATTGCATTTCGCTCTATGGGATAGCTCAATAAGATTACTGCATTTCTTCCACAATATTCGTTGATAATCACCTTTGCTGCAATAACCGCCGACAAAATACTGAAGCAGGCAAACGCTAATGCCGTTGTGAGCGATAATAATCCATTCCAATTTGCAAATAGTTCTGCTTCTTCGGATGTACCGCTCCCTCCTGCTTCAATTTGATAAATGAAAAGAAACAATATACCAAGCGCCAGTAAGCTCAGAAATATCCCTGCTACTGCCCATAAATAAGTAGATAACCGTATTTTCATCAATTCAAGCCTGTATAAATTCATATCCCTTCCCTCCTCATAAGACCTACCACGTAACCTTCAAATTGTTCACCGCACTCAGATACTTTTTCTTTTACGGTAAACTCCTGCTTTATATAACCCTCCGAAAGAATACCTATCCTATCTGCCGTATGTCTGACTTCTCCAATCATGTGGCTTGAAAGCAAAATCGATATCCCCTCATTTGCCAGCGTTCTCATTAATCCACGTATTTCCGCAATCGCAATGGGATCAAGACCATTAAGAGGTTCGTCCAAAATCAACAGCTTAGGATGATGTACAATCGCTCTCGCCAGTCCGAGCCTTTGCTTCATACCAAGAGAATACTTCGAAATTGGTTTTTGTTTCACATTCTCAAGTCCCACTAAATGTAATATTGCCTCAATGTCTGCTTTTTTCTGCATATAGCACAGGTGCATGGATAGAAGCTCATTTGCACTTAAATGTTCATAAAAAGTGGGATTTTCTATAACACTTCCAACATTCGCTAAATACTCTGGACCGCTGCTTACTTCTTTGCCTAAAACATAAATGCTCCCTCTATCCATTCGTTGTAATCCGAGTATCATCTTCATCAAGGTTGTTTTTCCTGCGCCGTTGATACCTAAAAGTCCATATATCTCTCCCTCATAAATCTTCAAGCTACAATGATTTATTACTTGTGCCGGTCCATAACTTTTTTCAATATCATTCACTTCAACAATAGTCTGCATAACATCTCCTTTTAATACCGCATGACGGTATGTATTTATTTTAAAAATATATCTGCCCATTTTACAGGGCAGATTTTTACTTGTTCTTTTGATAAATGGAAGCCAACTCCTGCAATCTTTCTAACATTTCGCCATCGACAATATCCAGTCCAAAACCTTTCAGCATCTGGGTGAATACCATAAACTTACGGTAGGATTCTTCTTCGGAACTGTCAAATATCATAGGATTCATCCAGACATTTGCTGCAAGTAAAATCAATTCTGCTAATTGCTCTGGATAATCCGTTTCAATAGTGCCGTCCGAAATCCCCTGCTCAATAATTGGTAAAATATAGTTTGGTGCTGCGTTATCTATGGTGTCATGCAAAAGGCTGAAAAGAAGTTTCGGGTTATTATGAAAATCCGGAGCCACTGTAAAAATATCGTCCTGTACGGGCCGGCTGATGGATTCCCTAAAAATTGTTTTCAGCTTTTCTTTGCCGCTTAGATCAGAACGGTCACGAATAGCTGCGAGCATCTGATTTGATTCCGCCGTCATCCTGTCTGTAACAGCAATTAAAATATCTTCCTTCGACTTAAAATGATGATAGATAGCTCCTTTACTAAGTCCGCCTAAATGATCAATAATGTCCTGAACAGAAGTATGTTCATACCCCTTTTCCATAAATAAGCGAAAAGCAACATCTAATATTAAATTAACGGTTTCTTCTGGATGCTTATTTCTTGCCAATGCTTCTTCACCTCCTTAACATACCTTTAGTATGTATCTATATTATCATACCGTTGGTATGTTTGTCAATATACCTACATAATATTTAAAATACATAAAAATGTTCCGTTTCTGTTTTGGGAAAATGAACGAAAACCTTTGAATTTACTGACTTCTATCAATGTAGCCTTATTATAACGTCCTCCCCGTACCCAATCTCCTCATTGGGATACCTCTCAAATGCCGGAAGAGGCTTTGCGCCTCTCCTCAGATACTGTCTCTTATACACATCTGACGCTGCCGACGAAGCTAGAAGTGTA
>CAMQZX010000245.1 GCA_947039785.1 uncultured Lachnospiraceae bacterium
GGTTTTTCTTTTCGGCATTTTTATGAATCATCATCTATTTCCTCCTTTTATTTTTCCGAATGGTCAAAATCCCCGCCAGTCTGCATCTGTACCTCATAGATTTCCCGATAGATTTCATTAGATGCCAGCAGATTTTTATGGTTATCAAAACCACTGATCCGCCCTGCGTCCAAAACAAGAATCCTGTCGGCATTTTCTATGCTTGATATTCTTTGGGAGATAATGAGTTTTGTCGTACCCGGAATCTTTTTCTCAAATGCTTCCCTGATCTTTGCATCGGTCGCTGTGTCTACCGCGCTGGTAGAATCATCCAGAATCAATATTTTAGGCCGCTTTAAAAGTGCGCGTGCAATACATAACCGCTGTCGCTGGCCACCGGATACATTGCTTCCCCCCTGCTCGATCCATGTACCATATTTATCCGGCAGCCGGTCGATAAATTCATCCGCGCAGGCCTGTCTGCAGGCTTCCATACATTCCTCCAACGTGGCATCCTCTTTCCCCCAGCGGAGATTATCCACGATTGTTCCGGAAAACAGGACATTCTTCTGAAGCACTACAGCCACCTGATCCCGCAGGCTTTCCATGTCATAATCCCTGACATCTTTTCCTCCCACATATACAGCTCCTTCCGTCACATCATAAAGCCGGCTGATCAGGCTGACAAAACTGGACTTTCCGCACCCAGTCCCGCCAATGATCCCAATGGTTTCTCCTGCTTTTATGTGTAAATCAATATCCTGAAGCGTATCGGCGCCGCTGCCCTTTTTGTAAGAAAAACGAACATGATTAAAATCTATACTCCCATCAGCAACCGTTTTAACAGCTCTCTCCGAATTAGCAAGATCTGCCTGTTCCTCCAGTATCTCTGCAATTCTTTTTGCACTTGCACTGCTCATGGTAATCATGACAAAGATCATGGACAACATCATCAGAGCCATCATCATACTCATAACATAGCTGAACAGTGAAGTCAGGTTGCCGGTAGTAAGTGTCCCGTCTACAATAAAATGGGCGCCGTACCATGACAGCATGATGATACAGCCGTAAACCGCCAGCATCATGATCGGATTGTTCCATGCCAGAAGGGATTCTGCCTTTATAAACAGCCGGCACAGGTTTTCTGCCGCTTTTGAGAATTTCCCTTTTTCATAATCCTCCCTGACAAATGCCTTCACGACACGGATGCCGACAATATTTTCCTGCACACTGGCATTTAAATCATCATATCTGGAAAACACTTCCCGAAACAACGGCATTGTTTTTCTCATAATAAAAAGCAATCCACAGCCCAGGAAAAAAAGCGCCGCCAAAAATACAAGACTCAGTTTCACATTGATGATAAAGCACATGGCCATGCTGCATACAATCATCAATGGGGCACGGACCGCAATCCTTAAAATCACCTGATAGGCGTTCTGCAGATTTGTCACATCCGTGGTCATCCGCGTCACCAGCCCTGCTGTATTGTATTTGTCAATATTTGAGAAAGAAAATTTCTGTATATTCTCATACATCCCATCCCTCAGATTGCAGGCAAAGCCCGTAGATGCGGATGCCGCATATCTCCCAGCCTCTATTCCAAAAAACAGGCTCAAAAATGCCAATACTATCATGATGCCCCCATACAGACAAACCTTCTGAATATCGCCAGCCTCTATCCCCTTGTCTATGATAAATGCAGTGACAAAGGGGATCAGAATTTCCATCAGCACTTCCAATGCCGTAAATATGGGTGTCAGAACAGAATCCTTTTTGTATTCCTTAATAGATTTCATGAGTGTCAGTAACATAATTTTTCATCCTCTCTTCAATCGCATATGTTCAATCGTATCATTTTAACAGTATGCGTTTGTTCTGGTCTTAATAAATGTCTGCCTTCTGGCAGACATTTATTCGATTGTTTCATAAACTTTTCTAAGCAACCCTCTCAGAAGCTTTTCCTCGTCCTTTGTGAGGCGGGACGTCAGCCGCTGTTCCATCTCCCGGACTTCTTTTTCTGTATTCAGACAGATCTCCTTTCCCGCATCAGTAAGCTGGATATGCTTTATCCGCTTATCATCTGCATCAACAACACCAGTTACCAGCTTCTTATTCTCTAACCGCACCGCAATGCCCGCTGCCGTAGACTGTGCAACCGAAAAGTATTTCTCCAGTTGCTTCAATGTTGCGCTTCTCTTTGGAGTCTCATTCAATGCCAACAGCATCTGAAGCTGTGAAAATGTAATCCCCTGTGCTTTCAAGCCATTATTCGCGTTCTTTTTCAAAGTATCATTAATCCGCTTTAACAATTCCATGCAACTGAATTCTGTACTATGCATTCTTGCTTTCTCCTTTTTTGTGATGCACATATCCTAACATATAAAATGCACGCTGTCAATAGTGTGCTGTTGTTTTGACATTTTCCGCCTCTATTCATATGCTCCTTCCTCCTGAAACAGTTCTCTCATTTGGTTCGCCTTAATACTATCCATCTGAGTATGGCGTATTGCTGTCTTGCGTGCAGAGAGCCGCATCCTCTTTGATTTTTCCCCCAGAACCCGAAACTCCATGCGAACCTGCAGGATGACGTAAGTCAATAGTCAGCAACTTTTAAATGATAAAATCAGCAGAATATTGCCATTGCCGATTTTATCATTTAAAAATAATTTCATTGTGACTTTAGATACATATGCTATTTTCCTACATCGGCGTTTCTTGCTATTTATGCTTTCTGAAAGGCTGCCAACTAATATTCTTTTTATGATATAGGAACTGGACAATATGTAAGGAGATTATTTTCATATTGGTCTATAGGCATCCCCCCTTTCACTATCTGTAATAAAAAAACCGCAAAACCCGAAGTGTCCTTTCGACATTTCACTGGCTCTGCGGCTTAGCGGCTGGCTCTGGAATTACTGTTATATCAAATTGTTTTTCCACATTTAAAAGTATTTCTTTTTTGCATTTGGGGCAAAATACCGGAAAGTTTTTCATTTCCGTATCTGCCCGAATCTTATCGCGGGTTTTACCTCCACACAAAGGACAGCGGATCCATTGTCTATTCTGCACCTGTTTCTTCCCCATTTTCTGTCTCCAGTGTATCTTCTACAGCTTCTAAATCAGTCTGATGGTATACGGTGATTGTGTTTCCGCCACTTTCGTTCCTGGAAAAAATCAGCATATCTCCTTCTGTCACGACCGTTTCATCTGCTGCTGTCAACAGGCCATTACTGCAGATCTGTATTTCGTCAGCGTCAGACATCACATAATCTTCCGTAACGCCAGAGTCAATATAATTGTCAAAAGCGACATTCGTTAATTCTGCAATCTCATACTCTGCTATAACACTAGACAATTCATAAATTGCCAGAGACCATGTGCCATCCTCATTCACCGAAGTAACCTCCGCAACTTTTGCATCGACCAGGCTTTCATTATCTGCATCATTGCCAGATAAGATGATAATTTGCTGCACATCTTCTTCTGATGTTGTCTCCACAATCATTGCATCCACTGTCACATCATCTAATGTGGCAGATACGAGCATTTGTTCTTCCACTTTGAAGTACTCCGTATTCTCATCAACGTAGATATACTTTGTTGTACTTCCGGCAATCAATGTGCTCACATCCAGCAGGCTGTAATCATCTACATCCGTTTCTGCCTCATAAGAAATAACAGTCAAATAATCACTGCCTGCATAGGAGACTTTTCCAATCACATCACCCTTCTCAACGGAAGACGTATCTTCTGCATCTTCCTCACTGCCTGTCAGCGCCGTACCGGAAATTCCGGTAGCCGATAAATCTTCTGATTCTCCACAGCCAGTCAATATTCCTGCGCAGCAAAGCGCAGTAATACATGCCATTGTCAAAAACCTTTTTTTGTGTCTCATTGATTTTACCTCCATATAAAATGTATTTCGGAAACCCGATAAGGCAATTATAGCTGTCCACCCTAAAGCCGCGCTAAAGGCTCCCGTGAACAAATTGTGAAATTTCCAGCTATATATTTGTAAAAAATGCCTGTGCAGAATAAGACTGCACAGACGCATAAGTTGTATATAAATGCCTTATGTACTCCGTATCGTGACGGATGCGATTACCGGCTGTTCCTCAGAAGGGATTGTACCATTATCATCTATTGGCTCCGCAGATGTGCAAATCTGGTCAACCACATCCATGCCTTCTGTTACATACCCAAATACTGCATACTGGCCGTCCAGACTCAGGCTGTCTTCATGAACAATAAAAAATTGAGAGCTTGCGCTGTCATAATCATTGGATCTGGCCATGGATATAGCCCCTCTTATATGGGACAGTGGATTTTCATAACCATTATCTTCAAACTCTCCGATAATGGTATTTGGGGATCCACCTGTACCATCGCCATTCGGATCACCGCCTTGCATCATAAAGCCGTCCTTGATTCTGTGGAAAGTCAATCCATCGTAAAAACCTTCTTCTGCCAAGGAAACAAAATTCTCTACTGTTTTCGGCGCCGTATTCCCATCTAATGCCACCGTAATCGTCCCATAGTTTTCAATTACGATATCCGCATAATGTGTCGCTGTGATTTCAGATGCTCCTGTGGATGCCGTATCTGATGCAGCCCCTTCGTCTATATTCTCAGTTTCTGCGCCGTCACTGCTTCCATTGTTTTCTGTGGCATCCTCTACTGAATTATCTTCTGCAGCATTTGTTTCTGGTTCTTCTTCGCTGACGGATTCCTGCAACATTTCATCTGTTTGGTCTCTCGCCCCAAGCCACGTTTTTCCTATAGCCACAAAAACAACAATGATAAGGACTGCCACTGTGCCCATACCTATATGTATCAATTTCTTTTTTCGTACTTCTTTTTCCAATGGAGCTACCAGCACATCAATACTTTCCAAAATTTGTTTTTGGGTTATCTCGGATAATGTCGCATTTGTTACTGCTTCCTCGATTTCCTGCTCCAGACAAGTTTCGGCATCTGAAATGTTTTCTTTGTCCATTATGCTACAAAGCCGTGCTACGTTATGTTCCTCCGCAATCATCGCTGCCTCAATTACCGAATATTTCAGACCAGTCATTTCTGATATTGTTTTTTTATCAAAGCCTGCCACTCGATGCAATGTGAAAACAAATCTCCCTGCTAATGGCAGAGACAAGCGCATTGCTTCCCATACATTTTGACCTTCTATATTGCCTTTTCCAGCAGTAACATAAAAATTCTTTTGTATCGGAACCGGCAGAGAGGCCTGTCCCTTCTTCTGGCATTTTCTGCGGCAATAAATCGTTGCCTTCTCTAATAATTTCTGCCGGAAGTCTTCTTCCGTTTGAATCTGTCCGGTAAGAACATCGCTCCATACACGCTGGAATGCCCAAACCGCTGCATTTTCTGCATAACTTTCATTAACCAGCAATCCGACACATAAAACTTTGGCCTCCCGCCAATACTTTTCAAACAATCCCGTTAGTGCTGCCCGTTTTCCCTTTGCAGCTTCATCTATCAATATCTGCATCCTGATGCGCCTTCCCTTCACAATCTATTTTATCATTTATACACTATATATTGACCATCATGCCATATCCGAGCAGCATGCTTACAATACTGGCAACCAGTAAAACAAATAACCATATGAAAAATCTTTTTATCTTTCTGTGACTTCTTTTTCGGTTCTGAATCTCCTGAATCAATTTTAAGGCTCTGCGGGTTCTTCCCTGCTCCCAAATTTCCCGTTTGTCTTTTGGTTTTTTCCGCAATTTTGCTAATAGAACTTCCTCTGCTGTCCGTCCATCGCTTCCTGCCACATCGAAAGGGCATTCGGACTCCTTTAAAAGAGCAAGGCGATAAGCTCCGTCTTCTGTTCTTGTAGCCCTAATCAGTATTTCGATTATGACATCCGGCTCTATCATATCCCATTTAAAATCGGCCAGCATTTTGAACACTGTTTCCGGGGCATCCGACAACCAGACAATATCCTGCTCCCTGATTTCTTTATGTAAAAGCAGCTCAACCGTTCTTTTATTTCCAATCCGGCAGGCTGTCTTCATCAGCCACTCCTGTAC
>CAMQZX010000246.1 GCA_947039785.1 uncultured Lachnospiraceae bacterium
TCTGTAAATTATTAAAGATCATAATAATGAAAGAGATGAGAAGATCCATCATCTCAGAAAACAATTTTTATAAAACAATAATTGAAAAATCATCTCTCCCCATCGCTATTTTCAACAAGGATAAGAAGCTGATTTACTCCCACCTTTTTACCGCCCGATACCATCCTCAGATTCACAATGAACTGTGCAGCCGCATTTCCAAGCTTTCGCTTCACAGACATATAAACTTTGTCGTATCTGACAATGAAACCTCCTGGAAAATTGCCGGAGAAGTATTATCTCATGAAAACAGCATCTATTATCTTTTTCGGGTTTCTGACTCCATACCTACAGTATTTACCCAGGCAGAATTCTGGCACAGCATCGACTACGAGCAGGCAAAGGCTTCTCTTCCCCATGTGGCTGGAAATCCCTTCTATCAGGATTACTGGAAGAAAGCCAAGAGCGTTCTCTCTGGAAAAACTCCCGTTGTAATCTGCGGCAGCCCCGGAAGCGGACGGACTGTTTTTTCCTACGCACTGTACGCATCCAGCACCTATACCAACAACCCGTTGATTGAAATCGACTGTTTTCATTTAAATGAACGTCAGTGTGAAAAACTTTTCAAGGATGAACGTTCTCCTCTGTTTGAGACAAATTTTATGATTTTATTCAAAAATCTCAACGCCTTGTCTCTGCAGATGCAAAATCAGTTCTGTTATTACTTTGAGAATCTGGAATTAACTGCAAGGAACAAGATTCTCTGCACCTTTAACGGCAACATGGCAGATTTGATTGCATCCAATCAGTTTTCTCAGAATTTGAGCTATCTGATTTCCGGTTTTACTCTGCAGTTGCCTACGCTGGATTCTCACCCGGAGTTGATTATACCAATTGCACGCTCCTATCTAAATGAATTAAACCAGGAACTGCCTATCCAACTCGCCGGCTTCGATCCCGAAGCGCTCCGGCTATTGGAAGAACATCACTGGGAATATGGCATTGCTCAGTTTCAGACTGTCCTCAAGCAGCTTGCCATCTCTTCCAACGGACAATACATCACCGCCCGAAACGTGGAGACACTTTTATCCAGCCTGTCTTTGGCTGACGACTCTCCCAGAACAGGAAGTGTTTTAAATCTAAATCAGACACTGAGCGAAATCACAAAGGATGTGGTATCCATCGTACTGAAGGAAGAAAATATGAATCAGACAAAAGCTGCCCAGCGCCTGGGAATCAGTCGAAGCACTTTGTGGAAAAGACTGCAGGAATAAAATTCCTGTCTGCAATATGAAAATCCTCCAGACGCCCAAAACGTCTGGAGGATATGTTACAAACAATTCTATGATTCTGTATTAATATGCACATCCAACTGAGGGTATGGAATCTTGATTCCGGCTTCATCGAAGGACAATTTGATCTTTTCATTCATACGCCACTTCGTCTTCCAATACTCCTCTGTGTGAACCCAGGCTCGAAAACCAATGACTACGGCACTCTCACCCAGTTCATCCACAAATACATCCAGCTCCTCGTCCGACATAATAGAGCCGTCTTCCTTCAGCAATTTTTCCAGAATGTCCTTGGCATCTTTGATACTGGATTCATAGGAAATGGAGACTTTGATTTCCAGCTTTCGGTTATCCTTGGCAGTCACGTTGGTCACACAGCTGTTTGACAATGTTCCATTGGGAACCACGATGGTCTTATTGTCCACAGTAGCCAGAGTGGTATAAAACATCTCAATTTTCAAAATACTTCCTTCCACCCCGGCCGTACCTCCAACTACGATATAATCGCCAACCACATAGGGTTTAAACAGCAGAATCATAATTCCGCCCACCAGGTTGGTCAAGCCGCCCTGGAGACCAAGACCAAGCGTCAGACCTGAAGTACCAATCAGGGCTGCCACAGACGCCTCTGTCACCCCGAATCGGGTGGAAATATTAAACACTAAAAGTGCGTACAATACCACCTTGGTGATAGAACCTGCAAATTGCGTCACTCCCAGGTCAATGCTTGCCTTGATCATGGAAGTTTTCATAACTCCCACCAGCCATTGAATCACCTTTCTGCCGATGTAAAATGCCACTATGGACAAAACAACCTTCAGACAAAAGCCCACCACCACTGGAATCTGATCCCCGAAATAGGCCACACTTTTATCCAGATACTGCAACATAACTTCTCTCCTGCACGTTATTTAAATTCTTTGTAAGTAAAAACAGAAACACTCAGCGGTGCCAGCTTAACAGTGATGGAATTTAGACGCTCATTGCATTCCTGTTCCCTGCTGCATCTTGCTTTGACGTTGATAAAACCGTTTCCGCCAAACCGTTCGTCGTCACTATTTAAAATCTCTTTGTATTTTCCCGGATAGGGCACACCGATGGCATATTTCCGGTAAGATTCTGAGGAGAAATTGCACGCCACCAATAAAGTGTCCTGTATCCGTTCGGTTTTGCGCAGAAAGACTAAGATTTTCTTCTCAGCTTCCATCAATTGAATCCATTCAAAGCCTTCCGGATCGCCGTCCATCTGGTAAAGTGCCGGATATTCCCGATATATACCCAGCAAACTACGCAGATATTCTTCCAGTTCCTCCCTGATATTTTCCGAAACCACAAGCATTTTTCGTCCCGGATGGGTCATCTGATATCCGTACGCCGCTTTCGTCAATGCCAGTCTCTGGGATTTTTTCCCCGGCAGACTGCTCATCAGTGCTTTGGGACTTATTACGTCTCTCCGGTTCAGGGTCAGCACATAGTTTTCCCGGTAAGCATACAGCATACTTGTAGTCAATTCATCGTGATACTGAAACCTCTCTTTTTCCTCACGGCGCAGATAGTCCAGAAGACCGCCTGTCCATCCATTGTTCCACTTATAGTCAAAGCCCATGTGGGTGTCATCGGCAGCTCCGGTCAAAGACGGCCACAAACCGTCTTCCTGGGCAATAAGCATCACGTCCGGGTGCTCCTTTTTCACAACGGTATTCAAAATCTTCAAAAAATCAATGGCTTCCAGATTCTCATTGCTGCCGTAGATATTTGGTATCCAGTTTCCTTCTGTCCTTCCATAATCCAGATAAAGCATAGCATCCACATCATCCATTCGAAGTCCATCAATGTGAAATTGCTCAATCCAGTACAGCGCATTGCCAATCAGAAACTCCCGCACCATAGGACTTTCAAAGTTGAAAATCTTTGTATTCCAGAGCGGATGCACTCCCTTTTTGGGATCAGAATATTCATAAAGACAAGTTCCGTCCAGATATGCCATGCCGCCTTCCATCCCCGGAAAATGAGCTGGCGTCCAGTCCATCAGTACTCCAACCTGCTTTTTATGAAGCGTATTGACAAAATATTTAAAATCTACCGGTCTTCCAAAACGGCTGGTGGGCGCAAAATATCCACTTGTGGCATATCCGCCGCCGCCTTCGTCCTCAAACTCCATCACAGGATCCAGTTCAATATGAGTAAATCCCATTTCTGCCACATAAGCACTGATTCGTTCTGCCAGTTCCCGGTAGTTTAAATAGGATCCATCTTCCTGTCTGCCCCAGTCCATAAGGCTAATCTCACAAATGGAAACCGGTCCCGACAATGCCCCTTTTTGACGTCGTTCCTTCAGCCAGGAACCATCTTCCCAGGAAAACTCCCGGGTTTCCGGAACCACAGAAGCAATTCCCGGCTTCTTTTCTCTCTCCATGGCATAAGGATCGGTCCTCAGCACTCTTGTACCATTTTTCATACTGATTTCATATTTGTATAAATCTCCCGGCCTGGCAGTGGGAATAAACAGCTCATAAATACCGGAACCGGCAGACTTGTGCATAAGATGAATACGGCCATCCCACTGATTAAAATCCCCCACCACGCTGACGCTCCCTGCATTGGGTGCCCAGATTGAAAAATACACGCCTTTTACGCCCCGACGCGTCATAGGGTGTGCCCCCATTTTCTTGTAAATCTGATAAGAAACGCCTTCACAGAATGCACGCTCCTCTTTCTCTGGCAGCATGGAACCAAAACGGTAAGGATCTTCGCATTCCAATACGGTACCATCTGCCTGTTTTACCAGATAAACATACTCCGGAATCTCCTTTCCGGGAATCAACAGGGCAAAATAGCCTGCCTCATCTTCCTGAGTCATCTCATAATCTTTCTCTTTGTCTTTTACATGAACTGTCACACCGCTGGCATTGGGAAAAAAGCATTGTATTAAGATTCCCTTTCTCACCAGATGCGCTCCCAGAATCTCTCTTGGCAAATTTTCTTCCCCATACACAACCGCTTCCATGCGCGACCAATTCATATATTCATACGCTTTATCTGCCATAAAAATCCTCCTATTCCTTTGCATATCTTTTCTTTTCCAAAATTTTTCCCTAATATCTGTCCCTTCAGTCCAGTCTGCAAAAAAATAAATGTTAATATATTTTAACATGTAATACTTTAGTTGTAAAACCCTTTGACAAAATGCTCTCAGTAAGATAAATTATAGTTAACAACAATTCTGAAAATATCTAGGAGGTACTATTTCATGGCAAATAAACTTTTTGATGTAGTTGCTTTAGGCGAACTGCTTATCGACTTTACAGAAAACGGACTCAGCGCACAAGGTAATCAGCTTTTTGAGGCAAATCCCGGCGGTGCACCCTGTAATGTATTAGCCATGCTGACCAAATTAGGCAAGAAGACTGCTTTTATCGGCAAAGTCGGCAATGACCAGTTCGGTCTTCGCCTGAGAGCTTCCTTGGAAGAAGTTGGCATCGACACCCGCAATCTTGTTCTGGATGACGAAGTTCATACCACTTTGGCATTTGTACATACATTTGAAGACGGTGACAGAGATTTCTCCTTCTACCGCAATCCAGGCGCTGATATGATGCTGACCAAGGACGAAGTACAGGATGACCTGATTAAAGCCTCCCGTATCTTCCATTTTGGAACACTTTCCTCCACTCATCCTGGAGTAAGAGAAGCTACACGTCATGCCATCCAGGTAGCAAAAGACAATGGTCTGACTATTACCTTTGACCCCAACTTAAGAGAGCCCCTGTGGAAATCTCTGGATGATGCCAAAGCCGAAATCGAATACGGAATGAGTCAATGTGACGTACTGAAAATCTCTGACAATGAAGTAGAATTCATGACCGGAACGACGGATTATACTGCAGGTGTTGCTAAAATCCGCGAGAAATATAACATTCCTCTGATTTTTGTAACTCTGGGGAAAGAGGGAAGCCGCGCTTACTACAAAGACCGCATGGTGGAAGTGGCACCATTTCTTCAGGACAATACCATTGAGACCACAGGTGCAGGCGATACCTTCTGCGCAAGTGTAATCAATTACGTTTTAGATCACGGACTGGAAAACCTGACTGACGAGCATCTTACAGAGATGCTGACCTTTGCCAATGCAGGCGCCTCTTTGATTACCACCCGTAAAGGTGCTCTGCGTGTTATGCCAGAAAAGCAGGAAGTTCTGGATTTTATTGAAAGCCGCAAATAACAGTACGCTTGGAAACTTAGAAAACCAGAAAAGGTCCATCGGATCTTTTCACATATGCTTGCCAGCTCAAACGCCCGGTCATATGTCTGTCTTCATATGCCGGGCATTTTTATATTTTCATTTCTTGAATTTTCTATCTGCTGCATAGAGCAGTGTTCTAAGACCGCCCAAATAGACTTCCTGATGCTTCTGAACGGATTTCAGGACTTTCTGGATATGCTTCCAAACCTTCAGACTCCTGGGAGTCCATAGCTTTTTGTTAAACTTTCTGTTCAATAATTTATTTAAATACTTCTAGTTTTTCAATTTTCTTTTTCCCGACCGGCAATACAGCCTTCTCCACTCGTTTGACTGAGTACCCGGTCTTTTAAATTGAGTCAGCCTCTCCATGAAAATCCCCCATTCTATATATATCTTCTATACACATCTGTAAAAGTCTACACATGCCTATTATTTTACCACACGGACTCTGGATACACCTTCGATGG
>CAMQZX010000247.1 GCA_947039785.1 uncultured Lachnospiraceae bacterium
ACACTTCTAGCTTCGTCGGCAGCGTAAGATGTGTATAAGAGACAGTATGATTAGGCTCACATAGAAGCACATACTGGTAATCAGGGTCTGCTGCCTCCAGATGCGTCCTCACTTTCCTTACAAATGGGCATGGTTTGTCAATGATTTCGATTCCATGCTCTCTAAGCACCGCCTCTTCATTTGCAATTGAATCATAACCAGAGTTGACTACTATGTAGTTTCCTTCCAGAGCTTCTTTATAGTTTTCTACCACGTCTACATTTAAAGACGCCAGCCAGTCCAAATCAATTCCAACGTGTCCCTGGTCATTACTAATCCAATCCTTAATAATACAGACCTTTTTTTCTCCGGTCCTTTTTGCCTCCTGCATCATCGGAATTAACTGCTGCAAAAAAATCTTATCCAGCCATCTGCACCTTCCATCATTCTTTAACATTTTTACTTTCATCTCAATTTCCTCCTACTTTATATTTTTTACATATATATCAACCGCGAGGTTGATACCATCTTTAACGTTCATTTTCTGTTTCCACTGGATATCTTTAGCTGCATTATTAAAGTAAATAGCATGGTTTGAGAGAATATTAATCTCTCGAAGGGAAAGAACCGGTCTGTTTGTCTTAAAAATGGCGTTCAGGATTTTATTAATTCTCATACGGGCTCTGATCACCATTTTTGAATAAACTTTCTCTGGATATTTGTATCCCAGACGTTTTGCTACAATCTTCACTACATCGTGGACACCCACAGGGTTTTCTTCTAAGCTGACATATTTTTTCCCAATTGCTTTGTCATTGTCCATTGACTGTATAAATAATTCACAAAGGTCGTCTACAAATACAATAGGAACATTTTTCTCTCCTCCTTTGACGAGAAAATCCAAGCCGCCTTTCAACATTTTGATAATCATGGGCATAAAGACTTTATCATAATAACCGTATATATATCCCGGATATATAATTGTCGCCCGTAGGCTATTCATATATTGCTCCACCACTTTTTCCGCTTTATATTTGCTTATTGTGTAATATGAGTACAGCGGTTTTTTATAAGCCTTATAATTTCGTGCTACGATGGAAGAACAATACAAAAATCTGCATGATGGATTGTATTGAGACAGCGCTTCGCATATATTTTTTGTTCCACCGGCGTTTACCTGTTCCAATACCTTTTTAGAAGCCGATGATACCTGTGCAGCCAAATGAATACATACATCTAATCCTGCAACAAATGATTCCAACGTATTAAAATCACAGATATCTCCATATACTAATTCAATTCCTTCTTTCACCAAAAAATCGTGTTTGCTGTTGCGCCTGACAAGGCATCTTATTTCATATCCTCTTTCAAGCAAAATCTCTGACATCCTTCTTCCCAAGCCGCCAGTTGCTCCTGTAATACCTATTACCATGTTTTTCTCCCTTCTTTTATCTGATTCTTTCATAATCCTTTTTGGATTTAAAAGTGTATATGCCAAGATAACCCGTGGCATGAGATTTACCGTCCTGAATCACATTGAAAGCTACATACGAAAGTCCTCCAGTTTTTTTACCTGCCGGTATTGCCTGGATAAAATATGGCCTGCTCAACTCAACATATTTTACGAAGTGGATCAGGCTGGTGGTCAACGTCATAACACCCCCTAAAGGAACTCCTGCCATATGTAGAGAAGCAATGGACGCCTGTCGTACCACCTCAAAAAGTTTAATACCGTCCAGATGGTCAGAAACATGGTCGCTGGTAATTTCGTTTGTCTGGCTAAACCCAAGAAAATACAGCATATTTCCATACCTCTCCGGATAAGAAATCATAACGTTTTCTTCTTCAACTTTATGTACATACTCCTTTGGTATCGGCATCCCGTTCTTTATCAACATGGATTCCATATATTCCGGCATTTTTATTCTTCCAATCACGCCTACCGTTTCCTCTGGCTTTTTATAATTCCATCGTGGCATTGAAAGAATTTCGTCCGTTGTTTTGCCATACATATCATAAAAAAGGTCTTTATTTAAAATCTGCTCCTGGGAATCCATAGATAATGTCATTTTTTCACCTAAACTAAGTAACAGAAGTTCTACCTCGCGTCGATTCTGAACAACAATATCAAATTCCGAATGGTCCTCTTTGGGGTTAAAACAAACGTGGTAATCTGCGCTGCTGTCTCCAAATAAAACCACATCCTCTTTTTCCTTCATTACAGTATTCATATTATAAACTCCTTTCCATTACATACTTAAACCATATTCGCCCATGTGTAACATGCGGGCAACATATGTGTTATCATAGTCACCATTTCTATATACATCATCGCGCAGTATTTTTTCTAAAAACGGCAATGTTGTTTCAACCCCCTGAATAACCGTTGATTTCAGTGCTACCTCCATCTTTTTGATGGCTTCTTCTCTGTCACGACCGTGAGCAATGATTTTTCCCAGCATGGAATCATAATAGGGCGGAATTTTATAACCGGAATAGATAAAAGTATCCACTCTAATATCCGGGCTTCCCGTTGGCGGAATAAACAGGGATATCTTTCCCACACATGGTCGAAAACCTAAGTCTGCATTTTCCGCATTAATTCGGCATTCAATAGCGTGTCCGCTTGTGTTTAAATCAGACTGTGTAACCTTTAATTTCTCCCCATCAGCTACTTTAATCTGCTCTTTTACCAGATCAAACCCAAATACCATTTCTGTTACAGGGTGTTCAACCTGAATTCTGGTATTCATTTCCATGAAATAGTATTTCTGATTCTGGTAATCATATATGAATTCAACAGTTCCTACTCCAACATAACCAACTTTTCTGGCAAGACGGACCGCTGCTTCACAAATATCACTTCGGAGATTCTCATCCAGGAAGGGAGCCGGTGACTCTTCAATAATCTTCTGCATATTTCTCTGTATAGAGCACAGCCGCTCTCCCAGGTGCACATAATTACCGTGTTTATCTCCCAGTATCTGAACCTCAATATGTTTAAACCTCGGAATATACTGTTCCAAATAGACACCATCATCACCAAAACTAATTTCCGCTTCCTTTTTTATAATAGAAAATTTTTCGACAGCCTCTTCCAGACTGCAGCACACTTTAATCCCTTTGCCCCCGCCTCCACTGGAAGCTTTCATAATAATTGGAAATTCCATGTCTTTTAAAATGGATTTTAATTCTTCCACGTTTTCAATAGACGTATCACATCCAAAAACAACCGGAACCTTTGCCTCCTTAGCAATGCTCTTAGCCTGCAGTTTATCGCCCATGCATATAAGGTTCTCAATACTCGGGCCAATAAAATTCAGATGTTCATCTTCGCAAAGTTGCCTGAATTTAATACTTTCAGACAAAAAACCGTATCCTGGATGTATGGCATCACATTTCGTCAGTTTAGCCACCTCAATGATATTGTCCATATTCAGATAACTTTTCGCAGGAGACCCCTCTCCAATCTTGTATGATTCATCGGCCAGCATAATATGCAATGACTCTTTGTCCGCTTCAGAATACACAGCAACGGTTTCAATTCCCAATTCTTTGCAAGCCTTAATAATACGGATTGCGATCTCGCCGCGATTGGCTACTAACACCTTTTTCATAAGTCACCTCTTATTCTGGAATTACTTTAAACAGCGACTGCCCAAATTCTACCATCTGTCCGTTTGATACAAGAATTTCACTAACCCTGCCATCAACTTCTGCACGCATTTCGTTAAATGATTTCATCGCCTCAATCATGCAGATTACATCACCTTTTTTTATCACAGTTCCTTCCTCAACAAAAGGGTCCGTTTCCGGGCTGGAACTTCGATAAAAAACCCCGACCATTGGCGCTGAAATAATCTGCTCCACTTCCACGGCAGTTTTTTTAGGGGCTGGTACCTCTGCCTGCACCGGAACCTTTACCGTATCAACGGGTGCTTCTAACGCTTTACCGTTCTTACTGATATTAATGGACACGTCCTTCATCTCAACCTGCAGAACACTGACGCTATTGCTCGTATAAAATTCAAAAACTCTTTCCAATAAATCATCTTTTTTCTGAATTGTTTCTTCCATAAATTATTTCCTCCTGTACTAAATAATTTTCCCTATTGCCTCATATTTTTCCACGCGTTGCCTTTTGATTTCCTGGCCTGTCAGTGAACTCATATCTGCCAGATACTTCATTAAATACCCCTTAATTATTTTTGCCTGTTCTGATACATTTGAACTGGCATTTGCCTCCGGTTCCGGAATAATATCATCAATGATGGAAAACTTCATTAAATCCTGTGCTGTTATTTTCAAATTCTCAATAGCTTCTTTTATTTTACTGCTATCCTTCCAGAGTATAGATGCTGCCCCCTCCGGTGATATAACAGAATATAATGAGTTTTCTAACATGAGAACTTTATTCCCATTTCCCAAGGCCAAGGCACCGCCACTTCCACCCTCTCCAATTACAACACTTATAATTGGAACCGTAGATTCAGCCATTGCTAAAATACTTTTTGAAATCGCATAACTCTGATTTAAAATTTCTGAACTGGCTGTTGGATCAGCTCCTTTTGTATCTATAAAAGTTATAATCGGTCTATGCAATCTGTTGGACTGATTAATTAATCTGACCACCTTTCTGTAACCAGTAGGTCTTGCCATGCCGAAATTGCATTTAATATTTTCGTCCAGGTTTTCACCGCGCTGATGGCCGATTACAGTCACCGGCATACCATGTAAAGTACCAATACCAGCCACAATTGCCTTATCATCCTCAATTAGCCGATCTCCATGTAATTCCACAAAATCCTTGAAGATAAGATTTATATAGTCTTTGCTCCTCGGTCTGCTTTCAGACCTAATAATCTGCAGCTTATCCAGAGGGTGTTTCACCGGTGCTTTTGATTTTTGATTTTTATAATGTTCATACTTTTCCTGAATTTCCTTGTTCTTCTCTTTTGTAAAGTAAGAGTGTCTGGTGTTTACACAAATCCTAATTAGATTTCCCAGATATTTTTGCTGGTCGGACCTTGAAACAATATCATCAATATGCCCATGCTGCAGAAGAAACTCAGCTGTTTGAAACCCCTCCGGCAAATCAGATTTTAGTGTTTGAGCAATCACTTTTTTTCCAGCAAATCCGATTATAGCCCCTGGCTCTGCTATAAGAATATCGCCTAAAGTTGCGAAACTGGCAGAAACACCTCCCGTTGTTGGATTGGTCATTACAACCACACTAAGTATTCCAGCCTCCCTCAACATATCTATAGCAAAGGATGTCTTCGACATTTGCATCAGGCTTAGCATCCCCTCCTGCATTCGGGCTCCACCAGATGCTGAAAAAATAATAAAAGGTATTTTTTCAAGACAAGCTTTCTTAGCTGCCTCATATATTTTCTGCCCCACAACGGTTCCCATACTTCCCATTCTGAAACCACTGTCCATTACAGCTAATACACATCGCATTCCTTGAATTCTTCCAATACCTGTAACGATTGCCTCATTTAATCCTGTCTTATTGCGGTCACTTTTTATTTTGTCTTTGTAACCCTCAAAATTCAGGACATCCTTCGCCTTATAATCTCCGTTAAATTCCACAAATGATGCCTCATCACACAAAAAATTAATCCTGTCATATGCCTTGATCTTATAATGGTAATTACAATGGGGGCATACCCTGCCATTTTCTTTAAGATCAAGGCTTAAATTTTTTTTTTACATACCGGACACGCCTCCACTCTCTCCTCAATATATACATCTTCTTTGGAATCAAACACCTTACGGTATATCTTCTTAATCGGATTCATCATCTCTGCCATTGCTTTTTCCTCCTAAAATAAAATCTTTTTTATATTTTCTAAATCCTCAAGATTCTGTACATTGGTTACTTGTATGTCAGGATTTATTTTCTTAATAAAATTAGATAGCGTCTTGCCCGGACCTATTTCAATAAAACAGTCAACCCCTCTTGCAATCATGTTTTCAAC
>CAMQZX010000248.1 GCA_947039785.1 uncultured Lachnospiraceae bacterium
TTATACAAAAAGAAGGAATTGTCAAATCTGAAGATGCAATTACAGGATTTGAATATTTCTTTTGATTAAGGATAAACTAAAAACAATGTATGGAAGGATGGAAACTTCAATGGAAATGAACATGGGTAAATTCAGTGAGAAACTGGTAGAATTATTGGACTTTGCCAAGAAGAAGAAAAATGTGCTGGAATACCAGGAAATCAGTGATTTCTTTAAGGATATGCCTCTGGAGGCGGACAATATGGAAAAGGTGCTGGAATTTCTCGAGGCCAGCGGTGTGGATGTGCTTCGAATCTCGGACAGCGATGCCGATGCGTTGATTCTGGATGATGACGAGGACATCAAGCTGGATGATGAGGATGATGTGGATCTGGAATCCATCGATCTGTCTATTCCGGAAGGCGTCAGCATCGAGGATCCGGTGCGCATGTATCTGAAGGAAATCGGTAAAGTAAATCTTCTGACAGCAGAAGAGGAAATTGAGCTGGCCAAGAGAATGGAGGTTGGAGATGAAGATGCCAAGAAGCGTCTTGCCGAAGCAAACCTTCGTCTGGTAGTCAGCATTGCCAAGAGATATGTGGGCCGGGGAATGCTGTTTCTGGATCTGATTCAGGAAGGAAATCTGGGCCTGATCAAAGCGGTTGAGAAGTTTGATTACCGCAAGGGATATAAATTCAGTACCTATGCTACCTGGTGGATTCGTCAGGCCATCACAAGGGCTATTGCGGATCAGGCGAGAACCATCCGTATTCCAGTTCACATGGTGGAGACCATCAACAAGCTGATCCGCGTTTCCCGTCAGTTGCTGCAGGAGCTGGGACGTGAACCAACGCCGGAGGAAATTGCAGAAGAGATGGACATGCCGGTGGACAGAGTTCGTGAGATTTTGAAGATTTCTCAGGAGCCAGTGTCTTTGGAGACTCCTATCGGTGAAGAAGAAGACAGCCACCTTGGCGATTTTATTCAGGATGATAATGTGCCGGTGCCGGCTGACGCAGCAGCCTTCACTCTTTTGAAGGAGCAGCTGGTGGAGGTTCTGGGTACTTTGACAGATCGTGAGCAGAAGGTCCTGCGTCTTCGTTTTGGATTGGATGACGGAAGAGCCAGAACTCTGGAAGAGGTTGGTAAGGAGTTTAATGTTACCCGTGAACGAATTCGACAGATTGAGGCCAAGGCCCTCCGTAAGCTCCGCCACCCAAGCAGAAGCCGTAAGCTGAAAGACTATCTGGATTAATGTGAGAGGGTGAATATGCAGTTATCAGAGAGATTGCTGGCACTCTCCCAGATGGTGAATCAGGATTTTATCCTGGCAGATGTGGGGTGCGATCATGGGTATATTCCCATTTATCTGATCAAACATCATAGAATACCGAGAGCCATTGCCATGGATATTGGGAGTGGTCCCCTGAAGCGGGCTATGGAAAATATCAGGGCTTACGGGCTTGAGGGATACATAGAAACCAGACTTTCCGATGGAGTGGAGGCCCTAAATCCTGGGGAGGCAGACTGTGTGCTGATTTCCGGTATGGGTGGTCCTCTGATGGAGAAGATTCTTACAGACGGAGAGGAAGTTCTTGAAAGTGTAAAGGAACTGATTTTGCAGCCTCAGTCCGATCTCGCCCGTTTCCGCTTTTTTCTGGAAAAGAAGGGATATCAGATCCTTCAGGAGAATATGATACAGGAGGATGGAAAATTCTATCCTATGATGAAGGTGAAAAGGAGAGAGGCAGACACTGGGAATTTGGGCTATTCCTTGTTGGAGCATCGCTATGGCCCGCTGCTTTTGGAGCAGAGGCATCCGGTACTGAGAATTTATCTTGAGAAGGAGTTGGATACACTTAATAAAATCGTGGATAACTTAAGGGTCCAGCCCGGGGAAAGTGCACAAAAAAGGCTTATGGAGCTGGAAGAAGAGAGAAAACTTCCAAAGGAGGCGTTGAAAATATATGGGTGATACGATGAAAGGCAGGGAGATTATAGAAAAATTGGAGAAGAAATATCCGGTTTCTGCTGCAGAATCCTGGGATAATCCCGGACTTTTGGTGGGCGATGATGAAAGTCAGGTGCAAAGAGTATATCTGACCTTGGATGTGACAAAGGAGGCAATCTGTGAGGCTGCCGCATGGAAGGCAGATATGATCATCAGTCATCATCCTATGATTTTTTCTCCTGTGAACAAAATTAACAATCACAGTTTTTTGGGCGAGAAGGTGCTGAAGCTGATTCAAAATGGGATTACCTGTTATGCCATGCACACCAATTTCGATGTGTGTAAAATGGCAGAGATCAATGCCGACTTTCTGAAGCTTCAGGACGTGAAGGTCCTCTACGTGACAGAACGGGGGAACGAAAAGGAAGAAGGAATTGGCCGTGTGGGAATGCTTCCTGAGAGGATGACTCTGGGTGAGTGTGCTCAGTATGTGAAAGAATGTTATCATCTGCCTCAGGTGAAGATTTTCGGTGATCTAAAAATGCAGGTGGAAAAGGTGGCAGTCTGCGGCGGCTCCGGAAAAAGCATGGTGCAGGATGCCCTAAGAGGCGGTGCTAAGGTATTGATTACCGGAGACATTGATCATCATACTGGTCTGGATGCGTTGGATCAGGGGCTTGCGATTATCGACGCCGGTCATTACGGCACGGAGTATTTCTTTATGGAACAGGTGAAGAAAGATCTGGCAGAGATAAACAGCGCACTGGAAGTAAAGTGCGCAGAAGTGAAGCTGCCATATGAGTATAGATAATGAGTTGTATGGTAAGACTGCCTTTTGGAATATCAGAGGCAGTTTTCTCTATATAGGAAAGGAGTGAGGATTATGGCTCAGCAATTTTTTCAGGTGACCATAAACGGTGAGACAAAATCATATCCTGGAGGGATTCAGTATGCAGAGATTGTGGAAGAATATGAGGGTACTACAAAGGCACCCATCATTTTGGTGATGGTTGATGGACGGTTGCGGGAGCTTCACAAGACCTTGAAGCAGGACTGTACCATGGAGTTTATCACGACGGCAGATACCATTGGCCATAAGACCTACAAGCGAAGTGCATCGCTGATTCTTCTGAAAGCTATTTACGATGTGGCGGGGAAGGATCATGTTCGACAGGTGATGATTCACTATTCCATAGGCTCTGGATATTATTATACCATGAAAGGCGATGTAAAATTAAACCAGGACTTTATTGATCGGGTGAAAGACAAAATGCGTCAGATTGTGGATGATAAGATTCCTATTATGAAGCGTAGCGTGGGAACCGATGAGGCGATTGAACTGTTTCACAAGCATTGCATGTATGACAAAGAGAAGCTGTTTCATTACCGCCGGGTGTCCCGGGTGAATATTTACAGTATTGATAAGTTTGAGGACTATTTTTATGGCTTTATGGCCCATCACACAGGATATATTCAGCATTTTGACCTGATGCTGTATGATGAGGGCTTTGTACTGCAGCTTCCTGAACGGAACAGCCCTAACCGGTTATCGGAGTTTATCCCCCGTCCCAAGATTTTTCAGGTTCAGAAGGAGTCAGAAAAGTGGGCAGAATGTATCAGAGCTTCCACAGTGGGAGAACTGAATGAGAAAATTGCCCGGGAGGGGATTCAGAATGTGATGTTGATTCAGGAAGCCCTTCAGGAGGCGAAAATTTCAAATATTGTGGAGCAGATTTTAGCTTCCGGAAATAAGAAATTTATTATGATTGCAGGACCTTCTTCTTCTGGCAAGACCACCTTTTCCCATCGTCTTTCCATTCAGCTCTCCGCTCATGGCATGAAGCCCCATCCCATTGCGGTGGATAATTATTTTGTGAACAGGGAGGATACTCCTTTGGACGAATTTGGAAAGAGGAATTATGAGTGTCTGGAAGCCATTGATGTGGAGCAGTTTAACAGGGATATGACTGCATTGCTTAATGGAGAAATGGTCAGTATGCCAGAGTTTAATTTTAAGACAGGGCTGCGGGAATATCGGGGAAATTATTTGCAGCTGGGACCGGAGGATATTCTTGTGATCGAGGGTATTCATGGGTTAAATGACAAGTTAAGTTATTCCCTGCCGGCGGAAAGTAAATTTAAAATCTACATCAGTGCCCTGACCCAGCTGAACATCGATGAGCACAACCGGATTCCCACCACAGACGGACGTTTACTTCGAAGAATCGTTCGGGATGCCAGAACAAGGGGAACCACAGCCAAAGCCACCATTGCCATGTGGGATTCTGTCCGCCGCGGTGAGGAGGAGAATATTTTCCCCTATCAGGAATCGGCGGATGTGATGTTTAATTCTGCCCTGATTTACGAGCTGGCCTGCCTGAAGGTCTATGCAGAGCCTCTGTTGTTCCAGATTGAGAAGTCTGCGCCGGAATATCAGGAAGCCAAACGTTTGTTGAAATTTCTGGATTACTTTCTTGCAGTTCCCAGTGAGGCGATTCCTATGAATTCCATTTTGAGGGAATTTGTGGGCGGAAGCTGTTTTCATGTGTAAAGATGTTACTGTTCACGCACCACTGTCCCGCGAGGTGTTTTGTACTGATGGCACCAAATTCCGAGACATGCAGCGCGAAATGATGCAATATGCATCATTTCTGTGCATCGCGCAGCGTGTTGCTGGGAACGGTGTGAACAATAACATAAAGATTTCTGTCTGCAGAGAGAATAAATCTTTCACTTGACCAGAGTGGCGTTTGATGTTAAAATGATTCAGTTGTAAGCAGGACAGGCGATCGCGGCTGACAATGCCGAAAGGTGTCAGGTGAGGAAAGTCCGGGCTTCATAGGGCAGGATGCCGGATAACGTCCGGTGGAGGTGACTCCCAGACTAGTGCAACAGAAATAAACCGCCGCGCAAGCGGTAAGGGTGGAAAGGCAGTGTAAGAGACTACCGCGGCCCTGGTAACAGGGATGGCATATGTAAACTCCATTCGAAGCAAGACCGAATAAAAAGCGATACGGCTGCCCGTCGTGCTTTTAGGTGGGTCGCTTGAGGCTGTTGGCGACAGCAGTCCTAGATAGATGATCGCTCAACGACATAACCCGGCTTATCGTTCTGCTTATATAAAAAGGTGCCAGAATTTTCAGTGATGAAAGTTCCGGCACCTTTTTGTATGCGAAAAAGATTTGGTGGATCTTCTCCAAAGCCTGCGTGCAGCTATACTTCAGGAGACTGTTTTCGGTACTCTCTGGGGGTGCATCCTTTAAGTTCCCGGAATTTTCGGATGAAATAACTGACATTGTCAAAGCCGCACTCCAGGCTGATTTCTAGAATGGATTTTGTGGTATCTTTCAGCAGGACACAGGCATGTTCCGTACGAAGGGAAATCAGGAATTGGATTGGTGAGGTTCCTGTAATCTCCCGAAAGAAACGGCAGAGATACTGACTGTTGCAGGGGATGAGGTCTGCCAGCTCCTGCAGGGTGACAGGCTCTGCAAAATGTTGTTCCATGTAAGAGATAATGGCTTTATACCGGTCAATTTTTTGCTTGTCGGCAGAGGACAGAGAAGTATCGGCAGGAAGCAGAAGCTGTTTTTGGTACATCACCTGCAGCAGTTTTAGCAAATGCAGCTTACATCTTACATACCAGTCAGAGGACTCTTGAATAGAAAGCTCCATAAGCCTTTGAATCAAAGGCAGTATTTCGCAATATCGTTCATCATTGGTTCTGAGAATATGGGGAAAATTCAATTTTCGATGAAGGAAGGGGGAAATAACCTGTTCTTCCAGTTCATCGGGGTAAGAAAAATCCAGAATGCGGGGATTGAAAATCAATACATCGTGCATGGCACACTGTGTTTGTCCGGTAATCTGGTGAAGATCTTCGCTGTTTAGAAAGCAGAGATCCCCCTGCTGCAGCAGATGCTCCTCCAAATTGATTTCAAACAGATAAGAGCCTTTTATAATATGAAGAATTTCTACCTGTCTCTTATACACATCTCCGAGCCCACGAGACTACGCTGCATC
>CAMQZX010000249.1 GCA_947039785.1 uncultured Lachnospiraceae bacterium
ATATAATATAATGCTTTTTATACCGATGGGAATCCTGACAAAATGGCATAGAGCATCAGTTAAACAAGCGATTATAGAGGTCTTTGTTGCCTCGTTAATAATTGAAACTGGACAATTGGTTTTAAGTATTGGACTATTTGAAATATGTGACTTAATAGATAATACCGTAGGTGGAATTCTTGGAATTGTAATTATTATGGTAATAGATAGAATGCGGAAAATAGATAGTATAGAGGAAAGTCTTTCTCGTCACAACATATTGTTTCTAAACCTTCTAAAAGCATCATTGAATGGGAGCAAGATTATCATTGATAGCGAGGAGGATCAGGCTTACTTAATTCAAGAAGCGATTGAGCAGGCTGTTGTAGGCATTGTATTTGACACTTTGCTTTCTGCATGTGTTGCTAGGAATAGCGATTACTATAGACTTATCGCATACAAGATGAAATTGGACTATGTGTTCAAAGATAACCTAAAAACACAGCAAGAATTGATTGAGGACCTGAATGCAGCAGGATACCATACAGTTATAATTAAAAGGTATGCAACCGCAATCTATTATAAGAATCCATTATCGCGAACGATTGGAGATATTGATTTCCTTGTTTCGAAGGGTGAATTTACCGATGTTGTAAAATATTTACTTCAACATAATTGTCTATATAGAGATAATAATTATACGACGCCAGATCATCATATTCCACTTGTTAAAAATAATGTGTTAATAGAGCCTCATTGCGAGGTTGCCGGGTTGGCAGATATTAAAGAAAAAATTACTGTTCAAAATTTGATTGATAACAGTATGGAGTCTCCAAATGTAATCAGACTAGAGGGAAATGAATTTATAGCATTAGATGACATTTCCAATGGATTAATTATTCTACTTCACGCGAGATCACATATGAACAACGGAATCGGATTTCGTCAATTAATTGATTGGATGATGTTTGTTGAGAAGCATATTAATGATGAGCAGTTTAATCTAGTGTGGAAAGAGATTTTTGAGAAAACTGGATTGCTTTCTTTTGCAAAAATAATCACCAACTTTTGTTGTGAATACTTATATATGAATGGAAGTTTTTCTTGGTGCGAGGGAGTAAACCGGAAATATTCAGCGCAGTTGTTAGAATATGTTTTTGAACAAGGAAATTTTGGTCACAAAATAGCTGATGCAAGGATGAGTAGAGCCTTTACGAAGTCTAACAGTTTATCTGATTATGCTAGGCAAGTATGTGAATCTGGATATGGAGTTATGAAGGTGAATGAAGCTAAATTTTATCATGTTCCAGTCGCATTTATAATAGGTCTCTTGCATTGTTTTATGGTATTCACTAAATGTGGCAGAATCAAAGAGTATTTAGCTAAAAGGAAGAAGATTCGCCGTAATAAAAGATTATTTCAGTATTTGAGCATGTATGAATGAGTTCTTTCTTCAGTGCTCCTATATAATAGTTTGAATAAATGGCATCTGAGTATGGCGTTAATTGTTATATACAGCGAGCGCTAATAATATTCAGAGAAAGGAATGAAGAAATGAGACTTGTTATTTTAGGTGCTGGGGGATATGGACACACGGTTGCGGATGTGGCGATTCAGCTTGGATATGACTGTGTATTTTTAGATGATTCCATTTCGAATCATCAACTTTCTTGCTACAGAAATTATATAGATGATAATACAGAGTTTATACCCGCATTCGGAAACAATAGTTTCCGATTAAACTGGATTGATAAACTTCAATCGGCCAACGCTAAAATAGCGATATTGATTCATCCGTCTTCATACATTAGCCCTAAGGCTGTAATAAAAGAAGGAACTGTAATTCTGCCTAAAGCAGTTGTGAATACGGATTCTGTAGTCGATAAGGGGTGTATCATAAATCTCGGAGCAATCGTTGATCATGGTTGCATTATTGAAGCAGGATGCCATATATGCCTCGGTGCAATAGTGAAAGGGGAAAATCGTATAAAACGATTAACTAAAATTGAGGCTGGTGAAGTAATTGAGGCAAGAAAATATAAAATATAAAAACAGCATGCGAATTTAAAAACGCAGGAGGATATAGTAATGGAACACAATTTTAAATGGAAAAATGATGGTCGAACAAAGATATGTATTGGCCTTGGAACTAGACCAGAGATTATCCGCCTCGCTGCGGTTATTAGAAGATGTAGAGAATACTTTGATACATGTATCATTTATTATAATCAGAACTGGGATCGCAATCTTTCTACGGTTTTCTGGGAGGATTTTGAATTAAAGAATAAAGTAGGAGAATTTGGACCGGACATTCTTGTTCCGGTAGTTGGAGAGAACCTTGGTGTTACATGTGGCAATATTCTTGGTCGTTCTTATGAATTATTAAGTGAACTTCAGCCAGATGCTTATTTGGTACTTGGTGACACAAATAGTTGTCTCTCTGCAATTTCTGCAAAGAGATTACATATTCCTTTATTCCATATGGAAGCAGGCAATAGATGTAAAGATGAGTGTCTGCCAGAAGAAACTAACAGAAGAATTGTTGATATCATCTCTGATGTTAATCTTTGCTATTCAGAACCCGCAAGAAAATATCTTCATGAATGTGGAATGCCAAAAGAGAGAACTTATATGACAGGATCTCCGATGGCAGAAGTTCTACGTGGAAACTTAGATAAAATACAGGCTTCAAATGTGCTTGAACGATTTGATCTTGAGAAAGATAAATACATCCTGCTTTCTGCTCATCGTGAAGAAAACATTGATACAGAAAAGAATTTCCTGAGTCTGTTTACAGCAATCAATGCATTAGCAGAGAAGTATGATATGCCTATCCTGTATTCTTGTCATCCGAGAAGCAAGAATAGACTTGAAAAAAGTGGATTCAAGCTTGATCCTAGAGTAAGAGTAAATGAGCCACTTGGATTTAATGATTACAATTGTTTACAGATGAATGCGCTTGCTATTGTTTCTGATTCAGGAACATTACCAGAGGAGAGCAGTTTTTACCTTTCAATTGGTCATCCAATTGCAGCAGTCTGCATTCGAACATCAACTGAGAGACCGGAAGCTCTTGAAGCAGGAGATTTCATCCTGGCTGGAATCACGACTAAGGAACTTCTTAATGCTACAGAGATGGCTATTGATATGAAACAGAAGGGAGTTCTTGGAAAGCCTTGTCCTGACTATATTGATGAGACTGTATCTATGAAGGTTGTAAGAATCGTTCAGGGATATGTAAATGTGGTCAATAAATTTGTATGGCGCAAGGACCAGAAATAAAAGAAAATACCAAAGCGGGGAAGTGGAGAAATAGAAATGAATATTTTAGTTACAGGTGCCAAGGGTATGGTTGGAACTGCCCTTGTGAACAATCTGAAAAATATAAGAGATAATAAAAATAGAACCAGACCAGGTATTTCTATTGAAGAAATCTATGAATATGATCTTACATCGACACCAGAGGAACTGGATGAATACTGCAGTAAAGCAGATTTTGTCTTTAATCTTGTAGGTGTAAACAGACCTGAGAACCCGGAAGACTTTATGAAGGGTAACTTCGGTTTTGCATCCACGCTTCTCGATACTCTCAAGAAACATAATAACAAGGCAGGTATTATGCTGTCTTCATCTGTTCAGGCTACACTCGCAGGAAGATTTGGAAACAGTGAGTACGGCAGAAGTAAGAAAGCAGGAGAGGAGTTATTCTTCCAGTATGGAGAAGAAACTGGTGCACCGGTGTATGTTTACCGATTTGTAAACCTAATGGGTCATTCTCGTCCTAAATACAATAGTGCAATTAGCACCTTTTGTTGGGCGATCGCAAATGACGAAGAGTTCACGGTTAATGATCCTTCTGTTGAGTTGGAAGTTCTATATATTGACGATCTTGTAGAGGGAATGTTTGATCTTTTGGAAGGAAAAGAACAGCACTGTGAATTTGAAGGTGTGGAAACTATCCTTAATGAAAATGGCAGATATTGCTGTGTGCCAATCACGCACAAGGCAACTCTTGGTGAGATTGTTGACTTGCTACAGCAGTTCAAAGCACAACCGACAACGCTTATGATGCCTAAAATGCCAGCAGGTTCATTTGCTAAGAAGCTGTATTCGTTGTATTTAACTTATCTCCCAAAGGAGAAGATTAAGTATGCAATGAAAATGAATGTAGATGACAGAGGTTCATTTACTGAACTTGTTCATACAGAGGACTGTGGTCAGGTGAGTATTAATATCAGCAAGCCTGGTATCACCAAAGGACAGCATTGGCATAACAGTAAGTGGGAGCTGTTCATTGTAGTTGCCGGACATGGTTTGATCCAGGAAAGAAATATCAACACTGGAGAAACAGTAGAATTTGAAGTATCCGGAGATAAAATTGAAGCTGTTCATATGATTCCAGGATGGACACACAATATCATTAACTTATCTGACACAGAGAATCTTGTTACAGTTATGACATGTAATGAGATTTTTGATCCAGGCCATCCAGACACATTTTTTGAAGTAGTATAAATCAGAACCACCGGCTTAGCCCAACATCATAAACTTAAGAGAATCTGCTTTGAGATAGGCAGGTTCTCTTATTTATGATAAAATTTAGGCAGGGGTGTATATGAGAGGTCGTTATATTGAAAGAATCCAAAAACTTTCTGAGAAACTGTCAGATCCTGCTTTGGCAGAGCGTGCAAGAAAAATAAACAGTAATACTTTTTCCCGAAATAGAAAGATGCCTTTAAAAGATATCCTACTGTGCTGCCTTTCTAAAAAAGGGCTTACTACTACTCTGGAACTAAGAAACTATTTTAATCAAAAGGATGATTCCTCCATGAAAATGTCGAAACAAGGGTATTTACAACAGCGAAAACGTCTTAATCCTGAAGTTTTTTCTTATCTAAATGATGAATATCTGGCTGATTTCTATCATTCTTCCGAGCCAAAACTTTGGAATGGATTTCTGTTACTGGCAATTGATGGAAGTAAAGCAGAAGTACCAAATTCAACAGAGAACAGAGAGCGTTTTGGAAAAAGTAATAATCAACATTCAGAGCTTGGGCAGGTGCGGGCACTTGTAAGTGGCATGTACGATATTTTAAATCAGTTTTATTTAGATATTGAAATTTCTCATATTTCTACTAGCGAGACGGAGCTTGCCAAGAAAAATCTGAATCACTTAAAGCATATGGATATGAAACAGCCTGTGTTAGCTATTTTTGACAGGGGATATCCATCTATGGAATTTATTGATTTTCTGGAAGGGGTTGTCCTGAAAACGTAATTCAGAGATAACCCATAAACAAGCATTCTTAAGGGGTTATCTATTTCCCGACACCCCCCTTTCTTCCAATGATTATAAATTTGAGCGTGGAAATATGAAAACGACTGACGAAACGGTTATTTTACGGCATACCTATCAGCGATTGGAGAAAATAAGAAAAAAGCATTCCGAGCGATTTGAGCATATGAAAAAAAAAGGAAGTACGAATACGAGGATCATGACCTCTATGCTTCCTTCCGGAAATGAATTGGCACTTATGACGAATCTTCCCTTTGAATTTTCTCAGAAAGAATTGGAGGATTTATATTACCAAAGATGGGAAATAGAGAAGAAATACCATACACTTAAAAATAAAATGAAGTTTGAAAGTGTAACAGGAAAATCAACCATCTATGTAGATCAAGATTTTCGTGCACAAGTGCTGGTATATAATATGCTGCAGGATATACGAAAGGAAGCCGATGAGGGGGTATTGGTAAAAGGGCGTGCAAAAGGCAGCAAATATCCTATGCACACAAATGAAAATATTGCCATAGGATTATTTAAAGAACAGATGATAAAACTAATCCTTGAAACGAATAACGCAAGAAGAGGGAAATTGCTCTTTGAACTGCAGGAAGAAATGGAAGAATATATTTTGCCGCAAAGAAAATTGCCAGGAAAGGAACGGAAAAAGAACATCTCTAATAAA
>CAMQZX010000250.1 GCA_947039785.1 uncultured Lachnospiraceae bacterium
TACACTTCTAGCTTCGTCGGCAGCGTCAGATGTGTATAAGAGACAGAGAGAAGACCATTAAATATAGGGGATCTGACAGCCCGGATTCCGGTGATACAAGGCGGCATGGGAGTGGGAATCAGTTTATCCCGACTGGCAGGAAATGTGGCAGCCTGCGGCGGTGTGGGCGTAATATCCACTGCCCAGATTGGATGGAGAGAGCCTGATTTTTCAAAAAATCCCATGGAAGCCAATTTCCGCGCTCTGAAAAAAGAGATGGAAAAGGCGCGGGAAATTGCAAAAGGCGCGGGAATTCTTGCAACCAATATTATGGTGGCAACTCAGCATTATGGAGAGTACGTGAAGGCAGCTGTAAAGTCGGGTGCCGACTTGATTATCTCAGGTGCGGGACTTCCTGTGGATCTGCCTAAATATGTGGAAGGATCTAAGACGAAGATTGCCCCTATTGTGTCTTCTCTGAAATCCGTGAGAGTAATTTGTAAATTGTGGGACAGGAAATTTCATCGCGCCCCGGATTTGGTGGTGATTGAAGGTCCCATGGCCGGAGGTCATCTGGGATTTTCAGCAGAAGAGTTGGAGCATATGGAGGAACTTGATTATGACCGGGTGATTTGTGACATTATCCGGGAGGTAAAAACCTACGAGGAAAAATACCAGAAGTGTATTCCTGTGGCCGTGGCAGGAGGAATTTTTGAGCGCAGCGATATGAATCATGCTCTGGGGCTGGGTGCCGACTGCGTTCAGGTGGGTACCAGATTCGTAACCACAGAAGAATGTGACGCCAGTGATGCCTACAAACAGACCTATCTGGATGCAAAAAAAGAAGACATCTGCATTGTAAAAAGCCCGGTAGGAATGCCGGGACGTGCCATCCGCAATGTGTTTATTGAACGTGTGAAGAAGGAGAAAATTCCCATTGGCCATTGCAGACACTGCATCGTTACCTGCAAGCCGGCAGAGATTCCTTACTGCATCACCGATGCATTGACCAATGCAGTAGATGGGGATGTGGATCACGGCCTGCTGTTTTGCGGAGCAAATGCATGGCGGTGTTCGAAAATTGAGACAGTGGCAGATATTATGAAAGAGTTTTGTTAAGATATGAATCGTGAGAAAAACATCGGTGTACCCGGTGTTTTTTCTATAGCAGAAAACATATGGACTTTTTATAGGGACCTGTTGTATAATCATGGAGGACTAAATGAAGCATACCGGATCGGAACGTCAACTGGGGAATTTATATATTACCGGTTGGCATACCATCCATTAAGATTATAAGGAGAGCACCATGAGTAAAGTAAGAACTAGATTTGCACCCAGTCCAACCGGACGGATGCATGTGGGAAATTTGAGAACTGCGTTGTATGCATATCTGATTGCAAAGCATGATAAGGGAGATTTTATCCTTCGTATCGAGGATACAGACCAGGAACGTTATATGGAAGGGGCTGTGGATATCATCTACAGAACCTTGGAGAAGACTGGCCTGCTTCACGACGAGGGCCCGGACAAGGACGGCGGCGTTGGCCCTTATGTGCAGAGCGAGCGAAATGCTTCCGGGCTGTATTTAAAATATGCGAAGCAACTGATCGAGCAGGGAGATGCCTACTATTGTTTCTGCGACCAGGAGCGTCTGGATTCTCTGGTAAGCAACATAAACGGCAAGGAAATCCGCATTTATGACAAGCATTGTCTGAAGCTGAGCAAGGAGGAGGTTGAGGCAAAGCTGGCAGCAGGGGAGCCTCACGTGATCCGTTTTAACATGCCAACCGAGGGAACTACTACCTTCCAGGATGATATTTACGGTGCCATTACCGTTCCCAATGCAGAGCTGGAGGATTTTATCCTGATCAAGACAGACGGATATCCAACCTACAATTTTGCCAATGTAGTAGATGACCATCTGATGGGCATCACTCATGTGGTGAGAGGCAATGAGTATCTGTCTTCTGCACCGAAATACAACCGTCTCTATGAAGCTTTTGGCTGGGAAGTGCCTACTTATGTGCACTGCCCTCTGATTACCAACGAGGAGCATCAGAAACTGAGTAAGCGTTCCGGTCATTCTTCTTATGAAGATTTGATTGAGCAGGGATTTTTGACAGAAGCAATTGTCAACTTTGTGGCACTGCTGGGGTGGAGTCCCCAGGATAACCGAGAGATTTATTCTCTGGAGGAGCTGGTGGAGGCCTTTGATTACCGTCATATCAGCAAATCCCCGGCTGTATTTGACATGGTAAAATTAAAATGGATGAACGGCGAGTACATGAAGGCTATGGATGAGGATATGTTCTATGAGATGGCTCTGCCATATCTGAAGCAGGCATTAAAGAAGGATTATGACCTGAAGAAAATTGCCAACATGGTAAAATCCAGAATTGAAGTGTTCACAGACATTCCGGAGATGGTAGATTTCTTTGAGAATGTGCTGGAATATGATGTTTCCATGTATACACATAAGAAGATGAAATCAAACGCAGAGACCTCCCTACAGGTGCTGCAGGAGACTTTGCCTCTTCTGACTGCCCAGGAGGATTACAACAACGATGCACTTTTTGCCACCCTCAGCGCCTATGTGAAAGAGAAGGGCTATAAGACTGGCTTTGTAATGTGGCCTCTTCGTACGGCTCTTTCCGGTAAGCAGATGACTCCCGCCGGTGCAACAGAGATCATGGAAGTGATCGGCAAGGAAGAGACCATCAAGCGTATCCAGGCGGCCATTGAGAAGCTGAGTGCGTAAGCTTTTCGTAAAACAACGACTAGAAAGTAAATTATTCATGATAGAACGAAATGAATCTCAAAAACGGGCGATCGCCCACCTGTCAGGACCCATGATGGTTCTGGCAGGCCCCGGTTCGGGGAAAACCTCAGTGATCGTAGAAAGAACGGAATATATGATCTGTCAGCACGGGATTTCGGAATCCTCTATTTTGGTTGTCACTTTTTCAAAGGCGGCTGCCAGAGAGATGAAGGAGCGTTTTCTGGCACGGCGAAAGACGGAGCGAAGCGGTGTGACCTTCGGTACCTTTCACGGGGTGTTTTACGGTATTTTAAAACATGCTTACCATCTCAATGCCTCAAACATCATCCGCCCGGAGCAGAGAAACCAGTTTTTGAAGGAGCTGGTTTGCTCCTGCTGCCCGGACATGAAGGATGAGAAGGAATTTCTGGAGGACCTTGCCGGGGAAATCAGCCTGGTGAAGGGGAACAGGGTTTCTCTGGAGCACTATTACTCCACAAATTGTCCGGACGATGCCTTCCGAAAGATTTACCGGGGCTATGAGGCGCGGTGCCGGCGGGAGAGGCTGCTGGACTTTGACGATATGCTGGTACAATGCTATGAGCTTTTTGTCCAGAGACCGGATATTTTACAGGGATGGCAGCAGAAATTTCAGCATATTTTAGTAGACGAATTTCAGGATATTAATCAGCTGCAGTATGATATTATACGGATGCTGGCGAAGCCGGAAGATAATCTGTTTATTGTGGGAGACGATGACCAGTCTATCTATCATTTCCGGGGGGCAAGGCCGGAGATTATGCTGAATTTTAAGCGGGATTATCCCAAGATGGAGCAGGTGGTGCTGGATGTGAACTATCGCAGCACAGGGACGATTTTACAGAAGGCATCCTGTCTTATCGGGAATAACCGGAAGCGTTACGAGAAGAAATTATCCACGCCAAATGAGGGTGGCGCTCCGGTGAAAATTGTGGCTTATCAGAACCCTTATGAGGAAGCACAGGACTTGTGTCGGGAGATTGTTCAGTACCAAAATGAGGGGAAGGATTTAAGGCAGGTGGCAGTGCTTTCCAGAACCAACATGGAGGCGTCTGTTCTGGTGGAGAAATTGATGGAGTATCAGATTCCTTTTACTATCCGTGACCGTCTGCCCAATCTCTATGAGCATTGGATTGCCGCCAATATGATGGCGTATCTGTCCATGGGACAGGGGGATATGTCCAGAAGCAATTTCCTGGCAGTGATGAATCGTCCCAACCGCTATATTTCCCGGGAAGCGGTGTATGAGTCTGCCGTGTCCTTTGAGTCTCTGCGTATGTTTTATGAGGATAAGGACTGGATGTGTGATCGGGTGGATGAAATGGAGATACATATTAAGAGGCTGAAAAATATGACTCCCTATGCGGGAATAACTTATATCCGCCATGGTATTGGATATGAGGAGTATCTGCGGGATTACGCATTGGAGCGAAAGATTAAGCCTGAGGATTTATATGAGGTGCTGGATCGGATTCAGGAGAGCAGCCGGGAGTATTTGACTCTGGCAGAGTGGCAGGAGCACATCCGCCAGTATACCCAGCAGGCCGCAGAACAGCAGCAGAACCTAAACGAAAAAGGAGAAGGCGTTACCATCGCTACCCTGCACAGCTCTAAGGGTCTGGAATTTGATCGGGTGTATATCATCAACGTAAATGAAAATGTGATTCCCTATCGAAAAGCCCAGCTTGACTTTCAGCTGGAGGAGGAGCGGAGGCTGTTCTATGTGGGAATGACCCGGGCACGGAAGGAATTGAAGCTGTGCTATGTATATAAGCAGTATGATAAGAAAATGAAGAAATCCCGATTTCTGGATGAAATCCAATAAGTCAGGAGTTTAGACGCACCTGAGAAGTGAAGGCTATGTGATTAAGACTTTCACTTCTCAGGTGCATTTTTTAGGCATAAAAGTCTGTCCACCACATATATTTATCTTGGAAGCAGATCAAATTTTCACTCATGTAAAGAATTTCATATGCTTTTAAGATAAAGCCTTCGGCGGATTGCAAAGGCGGGAAGATATCGTTTGTCATGCGCAGCATGACCTGTGCCCTGCAGTAAGTGCGTCAAGGGTACTGGAACGGGAAAGGTGAGAGCATGGATCGGAGTCAGATTGTAAATTTGTTTTCCCCGCCCATACGCAGACTGTTATCCGGGCTGGCGCTGGATTTTACCAATCTTTATGAGATTCGGCTGCGGGTGAATGGGCCGCTTATTTTGGTGTATCGGGGAGAGGAATATTTTCTTGGAAAAGATGGGAAATTGTGCAGGGGAGAGAAGACGGCTTATGAGGTCACCGGAGAGGATATTCAGGAGAGTCTGGAGCACATTGCAGGGTATTCTCTCTATGCTTATGAAGATGAAATCAAACAGGGATTTCTCACTGTCCAGGGAGGTCATCGGGTGGGAATTGCCGGGAAGACTATTTTGGAGGGGGAGAAAGTGAAGGGGGTGAAGCATATTTCCTATATCAATGTGCGATTGGCTCACCAGGTGAAGGGCTGCGCCTCTTCGGTGATGCCGTATCTCTATGAGGATCATAAGGTTTGTCATACATTAATTATCTCACCGCCCAGATGTGGAAAGACCACCTTGCTGCGGGATGTGATCCGTCAGGTGTCCAACGGTTATGAAAATTACCCAGGGCAGACCGTTGGGGTAGTGGATGAACGGTCGGAGATTGCAGGATGCTATCAGGGCATTCCTCAAAACGACCTGGGAATCCGTACCGATGTGTTGGACTGCTGTCCAAAAGCAGAAGGGATGATGATGCTGATCCGTTCCATGTCACCCAGCGTGGTGGCGGTGGATGAGATTGGAGATTATGAGGATATCCGTGCCATTGAGTCAGTAATCCATTGTGGATGCACTTTAATGGCAACGGTTCACGGGAGTTCCATAGACGACATTAAACGAAAACCATTGCTGGAGCGTCTAATGAATGAGCGGGTATTTCAACGTTATATTCTATTGGGGCATCGTTCCAGGGCAGGCGTAGTACAGGCGATTTTCAATGAGAGAGGAACCTGCCTCTATCGGGAAGCGGCCGGTCTATGTTGAAATTACTGGGGTTAATCTGCATGATTGCAGGGGGAGCGGGGGTGGGC
>CAMQZX010000251.1 GCA_947039785.1 uncultured Lachnospiraceae bacterium
GGTCATCATTTTTGACAGATAATATTGAGCCCGTGAAATCCCTTTAGAAATATAGTAATGCACTGTTCCATAAGAAAAATCATCCGATGCAAAAACAACACAGAAAATAAGAACCGGAAGCCCTGTACTATAATTTTGAAAAAGAATACTATAATACTTTGACAATGACATCCCGTTTGCAATGGTTTCCGCTTTCATGCTCTCAAATCCAGAATAGAAAAATACAGACATAATGGTTAATACCATACAAACCCAAAAAATAGAGTTATGAAACATTTTGTAGATCTGTGACCGCAATAACTTTATCATTTTCCCTTTCCTCCCATTATGATAGTGTTGAAATAATCTTCCAAACTTTCCTGATGGATTGTTGCCTCAAAAAGTACAATACCATTTTTTATTAGTGTTTCATTCACAATTTCAGACTTGTCTACATACTCTCCAACTGAAATCATATGAGGTGATACTACCTTACATTTGGTAATTCCAAGCTGATTTTTTACTATTTCTGCCGCTCTGTCGGCACAATCCACCCTAATGTCCACATGACGCTCACAGCGCATCTGTAGCTCATCGGAGGAAAGCTCTGCCACCAAAGAACCATTATGAATAATCCCATAACGCGTAGCAATCTTAGATAATTCTCCTAGAATATGACTTGAAATCAAAAGCGTAATATTTTGTTCCTGATTAAGTCTTACAAACAGATTTCGCAATTCCTGTATCCCAACAGGGTCCAGACCATTGATTGGCTCGTCAAGAATTAAAAACTTGGGTTTTCCTAATAATGCAATTGCAATAGCCAGCCGTTGTTTCATTCCTAACGAAAAGTTTCCAACACGTTTCTGCCCAGTATCATCTAAATCCATAAGATGCAATACGTTATCCGTACTTCTGGTATCCCTTACCCCAAAGGCTCTCCGGAAAACCTCAATATTCTCTCTTGCGGTCATATTTTTATATAATGTGGGATTTTCAATAGTACAGCCGATCTTTTGCCTATCAGACTGAAAATCTTCATTACCAAACAATTTTATTGTTCCTTCAGTAGGTTCTGCCAGTCCGGCAATTATTCTCATAAATGTGGTTTTTCCTGCCCCATTTTCGCCAATAAAACCATATATATCCCCCTGCCTAATGTTCATACTTACATTATTAACTGCAACTGTGTCCCTATATTTTTTATAAAGATTTTGAGTTTGCAAAACATACTGTTGCATTATCGCACTTCCTTTCTTGCTTTTGATGATAAAAGAATACTCAACTGCATTGAAATTGAAGTGCGTTCACTGTGAAATCCATGTGAAATAATAAAATCCCATTATCTTTGGGTAGGAAAATAAAAAAAGAATTCCACACCATCTGTTTGATTTTTTGCCCCATAAGAAACTTGATACATAGATAGGATCTGTGAAACGATTGCAAGTCCAAGCCCGGAGCTATTATTTCCGTTCTTTTGGCCTCTGTAGAATTTCTTCCAAATCTTATGGATATCCTGTTCTGAAATATGACTGCCCTGATTGAAAATAGAAAAATAAATCTGTAAATTTTCCTGCTTTACTACCAAACGGATTTCCCCATTCTCATAGACATACTTTTTTGCATTACTAATCAGATTCTCAAGTACCTGCTCCATGCGCTGCTTATCAGCTTGAATAAAGATTTTTTTCTCAGGCAGTTCATAAGAAAAGCGATATTTCGCCCCCGGTACATCAAGTAATAGCCGTCCTCCCACTGTTTCTACTAATTCTATAAAATCAAAACATTCCTCTGATAAACTTGACGTTCCTGCCTCCAGCGCAGACAAGTCTAACAAGGAAACGATCGTGTGATTCATTCGTCCAGCAGCAGACAGAATGGCTTCCATATACTGTTGCCGTTTTTCTTCACTACTTTCGACTTTTAGCCCTTCAGTGTACGCTCTTATCAATCCAAGTGGCGTTTTCATTTCATGCGAAAGAACATTGACCAACTCTTTGCGTTGTTCAAGTAAAATTCGCTCATGCTGCACATCTTTTTTTAATTGTTCATTCGCCAAATTGAGCTCACCCATTGCCTTTTGTAAATTAAAAGATAAGGTATTAAGACTGGTTGATAAAATTCCCAATTCATCATTCGACTGAACCTCACATCGTACTTTGAAATCTAAGCTCGCAATTTTCTGTGCGGCATCCGTAATCGAAATAATAGGTTTTGTTATAATGCGGCGCAAATAGAATTCCTGAACGTATTCTGATCCAATAAATAGGGCTAACCAAATAAACGGAAGTAAACTTTTATATTTCAAAGGTGCAATCAAAAACATCATGGGATAAAGAATACTTATTAATAATCGTACCAAACGTGAAAAGTAAAAATATTTTTTCTCAATCGTATTTTGCTTAAATAAATTTTTCATGGTCTTTCCTCAAATTTATAACCGGATCGTATCAGCGTCACAATATGGTTTCCTTCTTTGCCTAATTTTTGTCGCAATGTTTTTATATGTGTATCTACCGTTCGTGTATTCCCCTCAAACTCATATCCCCAAATACGATTCAATAGCTGTTCTCTTGAAAATACTTGATTCGTATTCTGGAGAAATAAGCGCAAAAGTTCAAATTCCTTGTGAGTCAATTCAATCTCTTTACCTGAAACCATAACTATGTGTGATGATGGTTGCAATATAATTTCTCCAGCTACTAAAGAATCTTGAGGATTTGTTACCAAAGATCGGCGCAGCCATGCATTTACTTTTGCTAAAAGGACTTGCGGGCTGAATGGTTTTGTTACATAATCATCAGCACCATACTCATAACCCTTTAACTTATCATCTTCTTCTCCCTTAGCAGTAAGAAAAATTATTGGAATACTATACATTTCTCTTGCCAATTTGCAAACCGTAAAGCCATCTAAGTGCGGCATCATAATATCTAAAATTATAAGATCAACAGGGTTGTTCTTTAATATAGTTATAGCATCTATACCGTCATCAGCGGTAATACAGGAATGACCACCATGTTTCATAAAATCCACAATAATGTTCTGCATATCTTTCTCATCTTCCGCTATCAAAATTACTGCCATAGATTTCACCCCTTATAAAAATTTTCGCTTCGTATTATACCGTACCCTTGTAATTTTCTCAACTAAAAGTCAAAGGCAGAAACGATTATCAATCCACCTCCGCCTTTACTCACACATCCTGCAAACCCATACCATCTATTAAATCATCTCTTGGTAAGTTTACCACTACGGGTAGGATGTTACCATAGATTTCTTATTATTCGTTGTCATGAAAGATAACTTTATTGGTCTTTATTGATAACTTTTCTGGTATACTCTTTCAACTCTACCGTTGGTAGGTGTTCATTTTGCATGATTGATGTATAATAAAATGCAGGAAGGAGGTCTTTAGACTAATGGATCAAGCTAAAATCGGAAAGTTTATAGCATTTCAAAGAAAAGAACACGGCTGGACTCAAAGCCAGTTAGCAGAAAAGTTAGGCATCACGGATAAAGCTGTATCAAAATGGGAGACGGGAAGATCACTTCCAGATTTATCCTTGTTTACTCCCTTATGTGACCTACTTGATATTACTTTAAATGAGTTGCTTTTAGGGGAATTGATACCTGATGATTGTTTGAAAGAGAAGTCAAATGAAGCGTTATTTGAGGTGATTTCCAGTTTCTTGGGAAATGACAAAAGGTATATTCCCAACCTTGAAAATAAGGACATAGTTCTGCAGCTTGAAAATGTTGAAAAAATATACGATACAGCCGGTTCAGCAAAAGTTGCTATAAATGGCATCAGCTTTCAGGTGGCAAGAGGGAGTTTCGTTGGAATAATGGGTGCTTCCGGTTCTGGAAAATCCACTTTGCTGAATATGATCGCCACGATTGATAGGCCGAGCAGCGGAACAATCCAAGTCGATGGGCAAATAATATCTGATTTTCCAGATAAGGATTTGGCTGATTTTCGTCGCCAACATCTGGGCTTCATCTTTCAAGAGTATAACCTGTTAGATACTTTGACGATATATGAAAATATAGCTTTGGCCCTGACCATTAAAGAAGTACCAAAAAGAAAAATCAAAGATACTGTCCATAAATTGGCGTCTGATCTTAATATAACAGAGGTACTTAATAAGTTTCCCTATGAAGTTTCTGGCGGACAGCGGCAGCGATGTGCCTGTGCCAGAGCTATTGTCACAAATCCAAGCCTTATTTTAGCAGACGAGCCAACGGGAGCATTAGACAGCTATTCTGCCAAACAGCTATTAGAAACCTTAGTAATGCTGCGCCAAGACTACAGTGCTACAATATTAATGGTTACACATGACATTTTCTCTGCCAGCTATTGTGATAAAATATTCTTTTTGAAAGATGGTAGTATCAAGGCATGTTTAGACAGAGGCGAAAAGAGCAAGCAAATCTTTTTCGCAGATATTTTGGATGTCATGGCAAAGATAACGGAGGATGTTGGACATGTATCTTAAATTAGCTATACGGAACGCAAGGCGATCCATGATTGACTATCTCTTATATATTTTTACAATGATTGTGCTGCTTTCTATTATTTGCGTCAGCAACTGCATTGCTCTTTGGGGAAATATGCATGCAAATTTTCAAACAGCTTCTTTACCCCTGCTGATTGCATTGATTATGGTTTTTCTGATTTCATATATCAACGATTTCATGGTAAAACAGCGTGCGAAAGAGTTTGCAACATACCTGCTATTGGGAATGAAAAAAATAAATCTATTCTTTATGTTTGCCTTGGAAATATTATTGATCGGCATTGTCTGTTTCGTTATAGGAGTTGCACTCGGATTGTTTATATATAACCTTTGTTTTACTCATTTTGAGGGACTTAGCGGCAATCATTTTTCCCTGGACATTATGGAAAAAAGTATTTTATACTCATTTTTATATTTTTGTATGATTAATCTATTCTCTATGCTCCGTATAAAACAGATAGTATATAAACTGGAAATCCGTCAGCTAATGAATGAGAAGCATCACAATCATCCTCTTAATGAAAGAAGAAAAACTTTTTGGCTTTATTTATTTGCTGTTACTGTGGCCGTTTCATGTCTCATGCTGTGCGGAATTATAATTTTGCCAGATGATATGGGCTTCCCACTAATTTCCGTTATCAGCATACCTGTATTATGTTGTATTTTCGCATTTTACAAATGGATATATGCCATACTTTCGTCAATAAGAATAAAATCATCGGAATATTTATATAAAGCCAATCGACTATATTGGATTTCGGAAATGACTTCAGGTGCAAGGACAAGCGCGAGCATAAATGCTATTTTCAGTATATGTCTATTGTTTTCAGCAATGTCTTTTATATTTGGCACACTGTTATTAAATGAGCATATCCATCTTTTTTCTAATACTGAGCAGAAGTGGATGGCGTTTCTACAAATAAGCATTTGCATTATTTTCATGGTAATATATTTCTCAATATTGTCGTTTCTGCAAATCATAGAGTTAAAACGACAAGCAAATAATATTCGAATCCTGTATTATATAGGCAGAAGTCAGAATACATTGAAACGTCTAATCAGAAACCAAATTTTAATAAAGCTGCTGATTCCAACTCTGATGTGTTTCCTTATTCTATTCAGTGCTGTACTGCCTGTTAATTTCAAGTTGAATTTGGGACTCACTGCGCCTATTCACAATGTATTATTAAAATCCATGTCAGTCTTTGTTATTTGTTTTGCTATATTGTATTTTTGCTATTCCTATATAACATATTTAATTAGTATGCGTTATATAAAAGCTATTATTAAATAATTCTTTTTCGAGTACATTGGCCTAAGCAAGTATATGCTCAAAAGGACTCCTTATTATAAAAC
>CAMQZX010000252.1 GCA_947039785.1 uncultured Lachnospiraceae bacterium
CAATATATTCAAAATATTGTGTGTTTTTGGCAGTTTTTTTACTATACTTAATTATTTAGATATAATTTTCATTTTTAAGTTGACATCGTGCACGATGCATGATATTATATCCTCAAAATCGTGCACGATGCGCGAGATTAGGAGGTATATTTCATGGAAAAAAGTTTATTTATCCCGTTACGCGAAGAAGGATTGACTACTATGTTCATCCGATATGATTTTAAAACCGATATGGTACGACTTTATGCGGCCAAGGAATGGGAGAACGATTTTGAATTCTCAAAATACAATCATTCATGGTGGATTGGCGGTATTTTTACTGAAGACGCCAGATATCTAAATACCAGAGAAGTATGGGCGTTATTTGAGAAATATGGACAACGAGAGTATCTGGAAGAAGTAATAGACCTGTTGCGGGCTGGTAAGCATTTTGGCATTGATATCTATTATTATGAGAAATATGATATTCGCTTTATGATGAATGAACACAGTCGTAAGTTGGGTTTGTTAAATAAAAGTCATGCCATTATGGCAGGAGGAATTCGCCGTCATTCTTATGATGAACCCGAGATGGACGTAATTATTGACGGTTTGAATTTAGGACGCGGAATGAGTTTTAAAAACATTGCCGGACATCTTCCATTTGGCGGATGCAAAGCCACTGTGACTATGGATCCACTTGATATGGATAATATGGAGATTATGGGCTTTTTAGCGTTTGCTCTGGATAGCTGCCGGGATATGACAGGTCCTGATATGAATTTTCCGGTTGAGATGTCTGATGTCATGATTGAACAAGGATATTCTATGCAATATACAGGTGGTACAAAAGCAAAAACAGGTGCAACAGGAACGCCTACCGCTTATGGTGTATATTTATCTTTACTGGAAGCGATCAATTTTAATGAAGGTGTCAAAAGTGTGGCGGATAAAACAGCAGCACTGATGGGACTTGGTGCAGTTGGGTGGTATATGGGCGAACTTTTGCTGGAAGGTGGTGTATCAAAATTAATCATTGCTGATCTTAATCCTGCTTCCGTCCAGAAATTTATTGATGAACATCCTGGACATCTCATTGAAAGCTGTCCGGTTTCCGAAGTTTTGTTCCAGAAGGTGGATATTTTAAGTCCCTGTGCAATCGGTGGAATCTTCGATGACGAGAGTATTGCAAATCTTCAATGCAAATATATATACGGTTCTTCCAACAATGGACTAAAAGCATCTTCCCAGGAAGAAGAAATTCGTCTGGCACAATTAATCGCAGATCGCGGTATCACCTATACCGTAGAGTGGTGGCATAATACTGCAGGGGTAATTTGTGGGGCAGAAGAGTACCTGTTTGACGGCACAGCAGAAAGTCTGCGTGAAAAAGTGGAGTCAATCATGCCGAGTAATGCAATGATGGCATTAAAAGGTGCAAAGGAGCTGGGAATTACTCCTACAGAATGGGTATATAGGTATTGCGAAGATTTATTATATAAATAAGACGTTTATCCTGCAAGAAGATAAAGCCTTCGGCGGATCCCGAATGTATGATTTACAAAAATGAAGGTAAAATAACTCTGGAGAAGCACATAATATGTGTCGACTTTCCAGAGTTATTTTTTTGTCAGCTGTCAGGCATGAGTGAAAATATTCAGTGAACCTTTTCTAAGTAAAAAAGAAGACACTTCCAAAGAAAAATCTGACACTTGCTGCATATATAAGACATTATTATAATAAAAGCACCATTAGATAAGGAAAGGAGAACACAAATGAATAAGAAACAAGCGACATGTATGGCTGCAGCTGTCCTGATTTTGACTACTGTCCTAGCTGGATGCAAAACGACAGATGTCACAACAGATCAAACTGCAGAACAAAAGGATTCTCAGAAATCAGAAGCGTCCAAAGAGGTAGCAGAACTGACATTTTATCACCGCATGAATACTATGACAGATTACATTGATGCATTTGTAGACAAGTATAATGACGAACATCCAAACGTGCATATTACCACGGATCTGCAGACAGACAGCGCTGTCCTGCAGGCCAGATATGCCGCCGGAGAGGATCCGGATATAGTGTTGGGGCCTCAGAGTACACAGTACATGGTGGATGGAAAGTATCTGGCCCTTGACGAAGCCATGCCGGAACTGGTAGAATCTGTCAAACCGGAGTTGGTTGATATTGTCAGAGAGCTGACTACGGATCACGTGTATCGTCTGCCAACTGGGATGGGAACGTATGGGATGTTTTATGACAGAACCATATTCAAAGAACTGGGAATTGAAAATCCGGATACCTGGGAAGAATTCCTGAATGCCTGCCGCATGGTAAAAGAACAGAAGCCTGATGTTTATCCCTTCTATCTGGAACCGGATAATCTGGGGCATCAGGTATACTATCTTCCTCTTGGATTGTCCATGCTGGATAATGGAATGTTACCCTACAATAAAGCGGCAACAAAAAATGACCAGAGTATCCTGCGGTTTATGGAAGATGGGTATCTGGATTTATATGCAGAACGTCTGATGGAAATGGCTGAGGAAGGACTGTTTGACAAGGAAGCTGCCATAGTGGGAAATGCAGATACGGCTTCGGAAGGGTTTGCCCAGCACAAAATTGCCATGATGCTGGATGGAACCTGGTGGTATGGTGATGCCATTACACAGTATCCAGAGATGGCTTCTTATATTGGTTTTATGCCGATTCCTTCTATTAAAGATGACAGAGATGCCTATGGCAGCGTGGATTATGATTCCTGCATCTCTATCTCGGCTACCAGTCCTTATCAGGAAGAATTGAAGGAATTTCTCACTGCATGGTTCGACGACGCAGGAAAATACTGTGAAACCCGTAAGTGTCCCTGCTCTGTGAAAGGTGTTGAAGTTAGCTGGGGCGATAAAACCTTTGTAAAAGAAGTAGATGATGTATTGAACAATTATGAAACAGGCGTGGTCCAGACAGAATCTCCAAACGGCTTTTATACTGCGGAAATTGCCAATATTGTGGAGGAAATGCTGGTAGGAAGTCTGGCACCGGATGATTTTGCCCAGACTTTTACGGATGAGTGGAATGCCGCCTATGGAAGCAAATAAGACAAAAAGGATGCCTATGTTGAAAAAAATCAAGGCGAACTACTATAAATGCATGGCATTACCTGCGTTTCTTCTATTCTTTTGCTTTTTTATCTATCCTCTGTGTCTGGGGATTGGGATGAGCTTTACCAACTGGGATGGCGTATCAGCAGAAAAAACGTTTGTGGGGCTTTGGAATTTCCGGGAATTTTTCAGGGACAGCAGAGCCATACATACCATGCTTACTACTATAAAGTATGGATTGCTGGAACCAATCTGTATTAATGTGGTGGGACTTGGCCTTGCCTTATTTCTGGACAGCAAATTAAAAATGACGAACCTGATGCGGACCTTTGTTTATCTTCCTTCTGTAATCAGTGCCCTGGTAATGGGGTATGTATGGCAGTTAATGCTTCGTCCGGATGGGGGTGCCGTCAGGCAGGTTATGGAATTTCTGGGGTTTGGAGCACACTTTAAAGCCTGGCTGGCATATCCGGACAGTGCTCTGTGGATTATTTTGCTGGTGAATGTCTGGCAGTTTTCCGGACCAGCCATGGTTATCTATCTTGCAGGGCTGCAGTCAGTCCCTCAGGAATTGTATGAAGTGGCTACCATTGATGGCGCTGGCTATCTGCAGAAGCTTAAGTGTGTAACATTCCCCATGTTGAAGCCGGCTTTTCAGATTAATGTAATTACGAATATTATCGGTGCCCTGTCTGTACATGACAGTGTTGTTGCACTTACAGACGGGGGACCGGGATATGCGACGGAAACCATATCTGTTTATATTTACAGGATGAGTGCCGGAGCGAGAGCCGGCTATGCAACGGCAGTTGCCATAATTTTGCTCCTTATTACTATGCTGCCCACGATTTTCATTTACCGTGCAATGCAGAAGGAAAGGTAGGTGGGGAAAATGAAAGGATACAAAAATAGGCTGCGCAGAACGCTTGGTTATATAGGGATGGGAATACTGGCATTTATCATGTTGTTTCCCTTTTATGTATTGTGTTATGTAGCATTGAATAACAGGAGCAACCCTTTATCGCAGGGAGTCTTTGCCATGCCGGATATTACCGCAGAAAATTTTATAACTGCCTGGCAGAGAGGAAATCTGGGCGGGGCAGCCTGGAATTCCTTCTTGATTACAGCAGGATGTTTAGTTTTGATTGTGCTTCTGGGAGCCAGTGCAGGCTACACCATTGCCCGGTATTCCAACACAATGAATAAAATAATCTTTTCTATCTTTTTATGCTGTATGATGGTACCGGGAATTATTAACACAGTTCCATTATATACTATCATGAGGCGCATCCATGGAATCAATACACACTGGGCCATGATTTTGCTGTTGTCAGCGAATCGGCTTCCCTACTGTGTCTTTTTATACAAGCAGTTTGTAGAATCTATGCCCAGGGATCTGGAAGAGGCTGCAACTCTGGACGGGTGTTCCAGATTCCAGGCTTATTGGCTGGTCACCTTTCCTCTTATGAAGCCGGTTACCAGCACAGTAGTAATTATCAGTAGTGTAAGTTTCTGGAATAATTATTCTCAGGCAGTCTTTTTTCTGCAGGAGAAATCCTTGTATACACTGCCTTTATCCATGAAACAATTCGTTCTGGAAAATACCAAAAACTGGAACAGCATTTCCGCAGCTGCACTGATCAGCGCTGTTCCTATGGTGATTTTGTTCCTGTGTCTGCAGAAATATTTTATTAAAGGTCTCGCAGCCGGCGCGGTAAAAGGCTAAAGGGAGAAAGGAGAAATCAATATGGAGCTATACGGAAGATTCGGAGACACAAATAACAGATGGCGCAGAAATATACGGCAAATGATAGAAAATGGAGAAAAACCGGTGGGACTGGCTATGGCGTTGTCCTGTCCCGAAATTGCAGAGATTGCTGCTATTGCAGGGTATGACTTTGTCTGGATCGATATGGAACATAATCTGTTTAATCCGGAAACCATACAAAATATCGTAAGAGTGTGCGACTGTACCGGTATGGCTGCTATGGCAAGGATTACGGATTACAGTCAAATTACGGCGCTTCTGGATTTTGGAATTGTCAGTTTTACGTTTCCCCATGTACGCAGTGCCGAACAAGCCAGGGAAATCGTAGACGCAGTCCGGTATGCGCCAGTAGGAAGACGGGGTTTTACAGGAGGCGGACGGGCCCAGAGATATGGTTTGATGGATATGGATCATTACATGAAGGAATATGAAGAAGAGGCGTTTGTCAGTATTATTATTGAAGATGCTGAAGGAATTGAAAATTATAAGGAAATTTTCGCAGTAAAAGGAATCAATGCTGCCAGTGTGGGACCGGGGGATCTTTCAGAGGCCTTGGGATGTCCAGGAGAAATTGACAATCCGCTGGTGATAGAATGGGCGGATAAAATTATGGCTTATGCCCATGAACATGGGATTGTGGATGAACCGATGATTATTGCTGAAGATAAAAGTGTTCTGCGAGATGTATTTATTCAGAGATTACAGCTGTACAGAGACGGAAAACTGAATTACGTATACTGAGCAACCAATTAGCGAAATTCTATGTTTCTGCAATTTGCTGGGACTTTATTTTCTCGCAAGATTAATAATTTTGATGATACTCCTTCCGGTCAGATATGTATATCTGGCTGGTTGGAGTGTTTTCCATTTTGATGTTTGTGCAAAGTGTGCTTCAACTATTGGGAAAGAGAGTTAAAAATGAAAGTAAAAATAAAATTTTTATTGATTTTTAATTGTATGGTCATAATA
>CAMQZX010000253.1 GCA_947039785.1 uncultured Lachnospiraceae bacterium
TGCTTAAGGAGGACTGGAAATGAGTTTATTAGAAATGTTGCAAAAAAGACATAGTATAAGACGATACACTGGCGAAGCGATTCCTGAAGAAAATCTGATAACGATTTTACAGGCAGGTTTGCTTTCAGCCTCCAGCCGTTCTATCTGCCCTTGGGAACTGGTGGTAGTAAAAGATAAAGAACTTTTGAAAAAAATGTCCGATTGCCGCGCAGGTTCAGCAAAAATGTTGGCGGGGGCTGAGGTAGCAGTTGTTGTGATTGCTGATGAGAGAAAGTCAGACGTATGGATTGAGGATTGCTCTATTGTAATGTCTAATATGCATTTAATGGCAGACTGCCTTGGAATAGGGAGCTGCTGGATTCAGGGTAGGCTTCGTACAACTGCGCAGGGACAGGAAACGGAGGAATACTTAAGAGATCTTTTAGGGTATTCGGATAATTATCGCCTGGAAGCTATACTTTCTCTTGGAATGCCGCAGAGTCATCCGGCAAGACGAGAATTGTCAGATCTTTCTATGAATAAGATTCATTGGGAGAAATTTTAGAGAATAAAAGAAATGCGATATCTAGAATAGATTTGTAAGGATGATGTTCTCCATGTTGACAAATTAGATTTGAGCGTATATACTAAAGGTAATCAAGATTACTGAGGCGTGAAATATGAATTTGAATCCTGACCGTAAAATCAAATACGTTCAAATTACTGGTGATATTCTCGAAAAAGAGGGAATAGAAGGGGTCACTATCCGAAAAGTTGCCGAGAAAGCAGGATGTACTAGTGCTGTTTTGTATAAGCACTTTGAGAATAAAGAACATCTGATTATGTTGGCATCTATAAAATTTTTAGAACCTTATATTATTGAGTTTATGAAACAGACTGTCAGAAAAGATATTACATCGGTTCAGATGGATTTGCTGCTTTGGAAATGTTTTATTTATGAGGCATTTAAAAATAAAAGATATTATGAGCTGATGTTTTTTAGTAGTCAGAAGGATATGCTTGAGGAATATGTTTATGAGTACTATCAGATGTTTCCAGAGGTCAATAGACATTTTGATGGCTTTGCAGCAAGCATTATTTTCAGCAATAATCTGAGTGAACGTGAGTTTATTCGTTTGCGGCGTGCTGCAAATGCTGGATTGATTACCACAGAAAATGCATTGCTTCTCAGCAGGCTGACAGTTGCTGTATTTACCGGAAGTTTTATACAGTATTCTGGAGCTGAAATGACTGAGGCTGATATTAAATTTGCTACAGAAGATTGCTACAATTTGATCTACGCTTTGTTTGAGCGTTTTGTAGAGCCAGATACAAAGCTGGATGTGAATGAGACTTTATGTAAATAATTTGCTGATATTTTAGTATCAGCAAATTATTTACATTCAAAAGTAATCATGATTATCTTTCAAATCAGGGGATGTGCAAAATTAGATATTGAGCAGCGAACAATATACTGATAAAAGTCAGTTGTTTTTTGGGTTTAAAGGTAATCAAGATGACATATAAATTTATAATTCTAAAAGGAGGATTACACAATGAAAAAAGAGTTAGAGGCAACACGTGATGCAGAGATTGTTGAGTTGATTCACAAAAATACTTTGCGGATTTTGGAAGAGATCGGTATAGCATTTCTCACCGAGGAATCATTGGACCTGATGCGTAAAAATGGTATCAGAGTTGAAGGAAATCGTGCTTATTTTACTGAAAAGCAGGTGATGGATGCATTAGAAATTGCAACTAAAGATTTTACGGTTTATGCGCGTAACAGCAAGTATAATGTAAACATGAATACAGAGGATTTATATATGACGCCAGGTTACGGCAGTCCGTTTATTTGTGAGACAGATGGAAAAGTCCGTCCAGCTACATTTGATGATTTTTTGAAGCTTGCGGTGATTGTTCAAGAGAGTGAGGAGTTTTCTATTAATGGAGGCATTCTGGCTCAGCCATCTGATATTGAAGCAGAGATTTCTGCTGAAGCTATGGTTTATGCAACTCTTTGTCGTTCTGACAAAGCGCTGTTTTCTGTATGCGGAGGCGGTGAGCAGGCAGAAAATATCATGAAGATGATGAGAATCATATTTGATGGTGACATAACAGAAATTCCTTGTACTTTTAACCTGATTTCTACTTTAAGCCCTCTTGGTATTACAAAGAATACCTTGGAAACAATTGAAGTTTGCGCAAGGAATGGGCAGCCGCTTGTAATTGCTCCAGGTAATATGGCGGGTGCAACAGGTCCGATTTCGCTTGCTGGAAATACATCGCTTGCAAATGCCGAGATTCTCGGTACGAATGTTTATGCACAGTTAATCCACCCTGGCACTCCTATTATCTATGGATTTGCATCCACCGTCAGCGATATGAAAAACATGCAGGTATCTAATGCAAATCCAGGATTTGTAAAGGAGGCTAAATACGGTGCGCTTATGGCGAAAAAGTATGGCCTTCCCTGCCGAAGCGGCGGTGGTATGTCTGATGCCACAGGCTTGACTGCACAGGCTGGTGTTGAAAGTTCGATGAGTATGTTTGAGTCTTTTTCAGAGAGGGCTAATTTAATGATGCATGCAACAGGATCTCTGCATTCATTTAATACTGTAAGCTTTGAAAAATTTATTTTGGATATTGAAACATATACCAGAATGAAATATTATTTCAGTGAGATGCCGGCGGATGAAGAGGCGCTTGCATTTGATGCAATCAAAGAAGCAGTAGAAGAAGAGGGGACGTTTGTCACTCTTGATCACACCTTTGATAGATGTCGAATTGATCCCTGGGATAGTCAAGTTTCTATTCATTCGAATACGACGGGGGACCCTAATAAAGCACTGTATGATTCTATTCAGAAGAGAATCGATAAGCTTGTAACTAATTATAAGCGTCCAGAGCTTCCAAAAGAGAAGCGAGCTGCACTGGATGAGATAATGCGCGGTCTTGGGATGAGTGAGGCAGATATTTCCAGAGTTTAATCTTATAACGGAGTGGCTTGCAATAATTCGCTTGACTTCTGCCTAAGGATTGTTAACGTTATAAAACAGTGGTGTTCACGGTTCGAGTTGAGACAGCGATATCCGTGCTCGGTGCATTGCTGAAGTGATTTCCGTGACACCGTTGGACGGTGACTTATCAATATAATTAGAAGAGACTGACCGCTTTGTGTATGACATGAGGCGGTCAGTGATTTTTAACCCAAAAAGGAAAATGAACAGGCCAGGATCTATGAACAATCCTGGCCTTGCTTTCAGAGCGCGTTTGAAAATTGCTTTCCGCAGAATATTTTTCACAATTTGTGGGAATGAATTCTCAAACACACCCTGGAAGTTATTTTATGAAAAAATCTCTAAAATTCTATATAATTACAGAGTATCTTCACGTCTGATATATCCTGGTCTCTCTGCATCAGCAACCACTTCTTTAGCATGAATTAATTTTGCACGCTTGTCTACTACATGGTTTTCAACATGTACATCTTCTCCGATTACAGCGCCTGCTAAAATTACACTGTTCTTAACAACGGCCCCTTTCTTGATGATACATCCGCGTCCGATGATTGAGTTTTCAACGGTTCCTTCGATGAGACAGCCGTTTGACACAACAGAAGTCTTAACGTTGGCTGTATCGAAATACTGTGTCGGGCAGGAGTCGTTGGTACGTGTGTAAATAGGTCTTTCTTCATCAAACAGGTTGGAAGCAGATTTAAAGTCGATCAATGACATGTTAGCGTCATAGTAGCTCTTGAAATCCGTAATGGAAGCAAAGAATCCACGATGTGCTACGCCACGGATATCCAATTCTTCGCACTCAACATTGATGATATCTGTCAGAGAGTACATGGAGGATAATTTTTTTGCTTTCTTCACTAACTCGATGAAGAGATCTTTCTTCATTACATATGTATCCATGAAAATATTTTTATTCTTGGCATTACCATGGTTAGGCTCCAGAGACAGAACACCTTTTTGACGGTTCAGATTTACGGTGTTGCAGTTTAAGAATGCTTCCTTAGCATTGTCAACGGAGTGATACAGTAAGGTGATGTCAGCGCCGGATTCAATGTGTGTCTGAATCAGAGAGCTGAAATCCATGGAGTATACCATGTATCCCGGTGCGATCACTACGTATGGATGATGCATTTTCTCGATGCACTCCATGTTTTCCAGATATGCGGAAATATCTGTGTTATAAACATCAGTCTCAACACCGTTTTCAGAAAACAAAATCTGTAATTTTCCGCTCTTGGAGTTGATGTTGTAATGTCTACCAGTTCCAAGATGCTCAACCAGTGAACGTGGTTTGGCTTTTACATATACCTGAATGCGGTCGATGCCGCTGTTTGTCATATTTGAGATTGGGAAATCGACTACGCGATATCTTCCCAGGAATGAGAATGCACTGATCGGACGATAGGACTGCATTCCTTCTACCCAGATATGTCTTCCAGAAGAATTTACAATTCCAAATGCCTTATACATATTATTCTACCCCCTTTACACGTTTGGCAATAAGCTCGATGTTCTCACTGTCTGCGGAGCCAACCACAGCCTCTTTGCCGATTTTAACGTTGTCAGCAACAAGAACACGCTGTACAACAGCACCATCTGCGACTTCCACACCTGGCATCAGAACACTGTCGATGACTTTGGCTCCGGCACCCACCTTGACTCCGGTAAACAGTACGGAATTCTTGACTTCACCGTCAATGACACAGCCCTGTGTGATAAATGCCCGCTTGATGTCAGCGTCTGCGCCGATGTAGTGGGGCAGAGAGGTAGCATCTTCTGTATAAATTTTCCATGTATTGTCATTCAGATCCAGCTCATTGTCGGCATCCAGAAGGTCCATGTTGGCCTCCCACAGAGAATCAATGGTTCCAACATCCTTCCAGTAACCTTTGAACTTGTACGCAACCAGGTTTTTGCCATCGTTTAACAGACTTGGAATGATATCTTTACCGAAGTCATGGCTGGAATCTGCAGATTTCATATCAGCCATCAGCATTTTGCGGAGTAATTTCCATGTGAAGATATAGATACCCATGGATGCCAGATTACTCTTAGGCTGTGCAGGCTTCTCCACGAATTCCATAATACGTCCAGTTTCATCGGTGTTCATAATTCCAAAACGGCTTGCTTCCTTCATAGGAACTTCAATAACAGCGATAGTAGCATCTGCAGAACGCTCTTTATGGTAAGCCAACATTTTGGCGTAGTTCATTTTGTAGATATGATCTCCGGATAAGATGAGAACATATTCAGGTGAAAAGCTGTCAATAAAATCTATATTCTGTGAGATAGCATCGGCAGTTCCGCGATAAACATCCAAATTGGCATCTGCTTTTTCACGAGGTGGGAGTACGTATACACCACTGTCCTTGGCATCCAGACCCCAACGACGTCCTGCAGCTACGTAGCTGTTTAACTGAACAGATTCGTACTGTGTTAAAACTCCAACCACGTCGATTCCACTGTTTGCGCAGTTACTAAGTGGGAAATCTACGATACGGTATTTTCCTCCATATGAAACGGCAGGTTTTGCCACTTTGTTGGTTAGCTCATGCAGACGGCTTCCGCGGCCACCTGCTAAAATCATTGCTAACATATTATTTTGCTTCATAGTGAGCCCTCTCTTTCATTTTAATACAATATATTATACAATTTTTTTCCTGTACTTTCCATATTTTTGTGCAAAAAAAC
>CAMQZX010000254.1 GCA_947039785.1 uncultured Lachnospiraceae bacterium
AGAAAATATAAGGTTTTAAAGAAAAATAGGACTGTAAAACTTTACAGTACCGGTATCAAAAGGGAGGAGAAAAGATGAAATGGACATCGCAGACCACCTTTATTTATGTGGACGATCTTCCGGCAGCAAGATTTTTTTTTGAAGAAATACTGAGATTGGAAGTGGTCTATGATCCTCTATGGGCCTGTGTCTGGAGAATCGGACAGGATTCTTTTCTGGGGGCTGTAGATAAACAGAGTCAGCGGGGACTGATTCAGGATGAGATTATTGGGGGAACTCTGATCAGTTTTACTGTGCAGGAGATCGAGACTGTATACTCCAACCTAAAAAGTCAGAAGTGCATTGAGGAGATATCTCCGATACGCTATCTGGAAGACATCGGCCTTAAATCCTTCCTGTTCACAGGACCGGAAGGATTTAAGTTTGAGATTCAGGAATTTACCAATGTTGAATTGAAAAATCTATTCTAGAGCGGACAGCAGTAGAGTTGCAACAAGTTTGCCTCTGCTGCTCTTTTATAGTCTGGTATGTGTGAAAAAGGGTAAGGGGAACTTTCTTGATAAGTTAAAATGCAGCATTTTGATATATGAGCCAATATGAGCAAAAAAGATAGTGATAGTAGAATGAAACGTCTGGCTATTTCCTTGTACTTGCTCTCTGCAATTCTAATTCTTATTCATTTGAAAAAGACTAGAAATGCAGATTATATTGTTGCCCTGGGATCAGGAATTATTGGAAAGAAGGCCACACCGTTGCTGTCAGAGAATTAATTCTGGTAAATGAATTTCCACTTTTAAACCATGTGGTAAGACATTTGAAAACTGGATTGCTCCTTGATGCACTTTTACAATCTGACGCACTATTTTAAGCCCTAATCCATGTTCGGTTTCGTCCGTTCCTTCCTGAGAACTTGGAATACTGGTACCGTTATTTAGCAGCGCCAGATAAGATTCTTTTATTCCACAGCCGGAGTCCGTGACGCAGAATATACATGTTCCGTTGTCTGTTTTGGTATAAACAGATATCTGACAGCCTTTTGGATTATGTGTGATGCTATTCTGTATCAGATTGTGAAGCATCCGGTTGAGCAGATAAACATCTCCATATATGGGTTTTACTGTATCAGAATCGATTCCAGAATAATCCAATATATATATTTCCGGCACCCCGCTATTCAAAAATTCACTTATGACCTGCCGGGCCAGTTCAAACGGGTTAAGAGCCTGTATGCGGATTGGCTGCATGGAATACTCCAGTTTTGTTGTTAAATTTAGGTCTGCAACCAGCGAACGAAGTTTCTCACTCTGTTTTCGGATGATACCGGCTTGCTTTCTTGTTGCCGCAGGTAAGTCAGGGGTATCTTCAATTTCGCTGGAGTAACCTAAAATCACAGAAAGAGGCGTCCGGATATCATGAGATATTCCACGAATCCACTCAGCCCGTGTATTATCTTTTTTTATAAGATAAGCTCCGGCACGGTTCAGCCCTGTATTGATTTCTGCAAGCCCGCCTTTTTCTTCCAGATGAAATGCCTGCCCCTGGGAAAGTTTATGGATTCCATCCATAATCGGTCTCATGGCTATTTCAACTTTTCTGGTATTTCGTATGAACAGCATAACCATTACACATATGTTAATAATCAAGGCACAGATAATCCCCCAAATTGCAATGGAAATATAGTCCGTTTCTATTGAAAAATAGTAACGAACCCTTGTGCCGGGCTGAAAGCCGATGACCAATAGTCCGTCAGGATGTTTCCATACTTTCACAGGATAGTCATCGAGATACCATTTACTGAATATTGCGATATCCGTTGCGGAATATTCAAGTGGGAGTTCTTTTGGTAAATTGTTTTGCCAGATTACAGTCCCATTGTCATCTAAAAGCATGGCCCATGTATCTGTCTGTGTCAAAATATCCTGTACTTCAGAATCGGCTGTTATGATATCATCCTTTTTTTCAATCAAAGAGGCGAAATGCTCTATGGGAAAACCGGGATCTTTCACGCCATTCAAATGTGCAGTAAGAAGAGACAGACCAATCAGGGCGAGATTGACAACAAAAAACAATATTATAATCCCCAGGGTGGAAAGGATATAGCGTCGAAAGAACCTGTCTACCTGCTTCATGGTTTTGCCTCCTTAAGGTGAAGGCAATATCCAATCCCTTTTACATTTAAAAGTGAAACCGGTTTAGAAGGATTGCTCTCTATCTTTTCTCTTAAATGCCGGATATGTGTTACAAGTGTATTTTCATAGCCCTCCCAAAATTCTCCGCAGACAGTTTCGCAAAGGGAGCCTGTGGTCACGATCTTTCCGGCATTTTCAAATAGTTTTTCAAACAACATGAATTCTTTTGCAGTCAATGATAATTTTTCATTGCCACGCTGCACCTCGGCCTTATCCAAATCAACAGTGGATGCGTCCAGATATACGATTCGTTCCTTTTCCGGATAGGATCGATTTAAGATTGCCTGCACACGGAGAAGGAGTTCTTTGGGAAGGAAAGGTTTTACCAGATAGTCATCTGCACCATTTTCAAATCCCGAAAATCTGTCATCAGCTTCTCCACGGGCTGTAAGCATCAAGACAGGAACGGTGCTTATTTTACGCACTTCTTTAAGAACTGTAAGTCCGTCTATCCCGGGCATCATTACATCAAGGATTATCATATCAGGCTGATGATTCCGAAACATACTCAACGCTTCTTTCCCAGAAGATGAAGTGGCGATTTTTGTATATCCGGCACGTTCAAAAATAGACTGCAGCATTTCCAGAAGATCAGATTCATCATCAACGATAAGAATGCTTTTATCTTTCATATGGAACCTCCTTTTTTGTATTCCTTATTATAACGCAATTATTAGAAAAATCCTATTCAGATCTTGAAATCTCAAGGTAAACTCAAGGTTATCTCAAGCTACCCTCAAGAATGGTATGTTATGCTGATTGCGAATCGACAAGGAGGTACAACATTATGAGTGACTACATCATTGAAACCCGGAACCTGACAAAAAAATATGGGAATCAGGCAAGTGTGTCTGAGTTAAACATTCATGTTAGGAAAGGGCGTATTTATGGACTGCTAGGGAGAAATGGTGCCGGAAAAACCACAACGATGCGGATGCTTTTGGGATTGACTGTACCGACATCTGGTGAAGTAAGGATTTTTGGGAATCCAATACAGGGAAATGAAAAGAAGATTCTTCCCCGTATTGGAAGCCTGATTGAATCTCCGGGATTTTATCCAAATCTTACAGCTACAGAAAATCTTAAAATTTTCGCAAAATTACGGGGGCTGGATAACGAGAATTATATAAAGAGAGCCTTAGAACTTGTGAATCTGCCGTATCGGGATAAGAAACTTTTTTCGCAATATTCTCTTGGTATGAAACAGAGGCTGGCGATTGCTCTGGCAGTTATGCATGATCCAGCGGTATTGATTCTGGATGAGCCGATAAACGGTCTTGACCCTATCGGAATTGCAGAAATGCGTTCTTTTATCCGGGAATTATGTGATGTCAAGGGAAAAACCATTCTGATTTCCAGTCATATTCTTTCAGAAATTTCTTTGCTGGCAGATGATATTGGAATTATCGACCACGGCAAGCTGCTGGAAGAAGAAAGTCTTGCCGAACTGGAACAGAAAAACCGGCACTATATACATTTTACAGTATCGGACAGCAGACAGGCCGCTCATTTGCTGGAGACTGTGTTCCAGACACGGACTTTCAAAATCAGGGATAAGAACAATATCCAGCTCATGGAGATGAATCTGCCGGTTGCTTCTATTACCCGTTGTTTTGTGGAGAATGGTCTGGAAGTCTCCGAAGCGCACCTTTGTGAAGAAACACTTGAGGACTATTTTAAAAAGGTAACAGGGGGTGAGGGAATTGCTTAATCTGATAGCCGGTGAATTTGCAAAACTGAAGCGCAAAAAGATTGTGCCTTTTATCGTTTTGCTGTCTCTGCTGTTCCCTCTTCTTGTGGTATACTCTTCTAAAATGGGAATGGGAAATGATACGAGTGTGGAATTTTTGAAAGGGAGGTTCGATTTATCTTACACCATGATGCTTGGCTATGGCCTGGTCTTTTTGGAGCCTTGTCTATTGGGTATTCTGGCCTCCATGCTGTTCTTTATGGAGAGGGATAATGACACTTTTAAAAATCTGTGTGTGATTCCGGTTACTACGTCGCGGCTGATTGCGGCAAAATTATCCGCCGTATTGATCTATGGGATTTTCTACACACTCTGCAACTTTACGTTTATGACTTTCTTTACATGGATTTTAAATGCGGGAATCATTTATGATATTGGATTCAAGCTGGCATTCAGTTTTATTTTTGGAATTGGTATTACGATTGCTACATTGCCGGTTATCGTATTCATTATCTATTTCAACAAATCCTATTTGATTTCCACACTGCTTTCGTTTTTCTATGCGATTTTGAATTGGAGCGTTTTATCAATCGTTGAAATAAATTTATCACTTGTAAAGATCATCAATCTGTTCCCAACATTATGTTTGATGAACTGGAGCAGTAAAAAAATGTTAGATCGTATGGCAGATAGACACCTTTTACCCGAAGCATATTTATTGTTTCCCTCCGACATTTGGGCATTTGTCGTACTTGGGATAACGTTGGTTCTTTCACTGCTGCTAATGCTGAACTTTTATAAAAAATGGACGAGGTGATGAAATGGATAATCTAATAACTGAATTTTGGAAAATAAAACGGTATTCCGTAATCAAGGCCGGAGTCGCTATGATGTTTCTCTCCGTATTTATGAGTTATTTCTACTCGACTGCCAGCACCTCTGTAGGGTGGGATTTCGACTATTTTGTTCATCAAGTGATACGGCAGAACTGCACTTATTTTTTCCCTGTGGTAATTATGCTGACGGCCTCCTTTATCATTTCAAGGGAAACAACGGACGATACTCTGAAGTCAATTTTAACAGTTCCTGTTACCTATAAAAAACTGTTGCTTGGGAAATTTGAGCTTCTTTTTTTCCTTTCCATAGCGTTTAGCCTTATCAATGTTATGCTCACCGTTATTATGAATCTGCTCCTGCAATTCCCCGGTATGACTGTATATAGCATCATCATTGCCATGGGGCGGATCATTGCTGCAAATATTTTGATTTACCTCTCGGTGCTTCCGTTGATTATTATCAATACATTTCTTTTTGGCAGCAGTCTGATTGGTGTGGCAGTTGCGTTTGTATATGGTTACTTCGGAACCTTTGAAGGCTCTCTGCTGAACTGGTTCCCGATCAAGGCCGCAATGATTTTAACTGATCCATATTGTGGGGCAGAATATGACAGTGTATCCTATCACATTTCTCCTGCAATCATCGTATTAATTCTCATGGTGTTGTGTTCCTTGGCGTTGTTAAATGCTTTTACACATTCAGAAAAAATTCCCAATGTGAAAGCAAAAAGGATACCGAAAAAGGTAGATCGAAAAAGAGGCTGGTAATTTGGTTGAAGTTTATGGAGACAGCAACAAGGTCGCGACGGTCTTTAATAAAAACAGTTCCTTAAAAGTCGGTGATACCATTCAGATTGCAGGCACAGAGGTTGAGATTTCCTGCGCCTTTGCTCATGTGAGATAAAGAAGTAAAAGAAGTGTAAAAAATTTTGCCGTTCCTATCCGGCTGACTGC
>CAMQZX010000255.1 GCA_947039785.1 uncultured Lachnospiraceae bacterium
TTTTGAAGGTACACAAAAAAGTTGATAGATAAACAGCAGGAGATGTAGTGGCTAGGGATAGTCACTATCTTTGTTATAAGGCATATGTGATGGTCTGGTAGGCCGTTTGAACAAAGCAATAAAGGCATAGACAAAAAAGGAATAAATAAAGGGGATTGGTCAAATGGCATGACAGGAGTCTCCAAAACTCTTAGTGGGAGTTCGATTCTCTCATCCCCTGTTCCTGATGTCCCGGAAGCCTTGATTTACTGGCTTCCGGGATTTCGCTTTTTGGAAATTTTCCAGACCATCGGTATTGAGGCCAGGAAAAATCTGCGCTGCCAGAGAAATATGCTTCCGCTTTGGTATCGAAAGCATATGACAGAATTTCAAAAATAACATCGGACCGCCACCACACTAGAAGACTAAATGAAAATGCTGTTCAAGAATTTGGCAGAATTCATGTTTATCTTTTATCATCTGGGTAGTTGCCTTGCCGTTTTCAACGCAGGTAAAGGCATCTCCCAAAATGCTTTTACTTCCAAGGGAGGTTCTGATATTTATAAAATATTTCTGGGTGAAGATAGAATCCTTGTTTTGCGAGCAATACGCATTTAAAGTCAGAAAATCTACATTTTCCTGAGGCATCGTATAAAACTCCATCACCTCTTCAAGTGCTCCTGAGGAGGTTGTTCGCAGGAGTTTCCACCAATAATCATTTCGTTTGCGTATATGGAATGTCTCGCCATGCAGTGTCACAGAGTGACCATCCTGAATCAATACCGTTCCTGGCGGCATAGGACCGCCATAGCCCACATCACAAAAATACAGTTCATGTTCCAGTTCAACAATGATTCCTCTGTGTAAGATCGGAGGAATATAATCTTTGTTTCGCGTGACCCTGCACATACAAGGATATGCATGATATCCCAGATCCTTTAACAGCTGCGTAAACAATGCGTTCAGTTCGAAGCAATATCCCCCTCGTTTATCAAGAACAATTTTCTGAAAAAGCTCTGGAATTTCCAGAGAGATTTGTCTGTGGAATTCACAGACATCCAGGTTTTCAAATGCGACACTGCACTGATGCGCATAGATTAAAGTATCTAAATATTGCTTATCCGGCTTGAGGGAGGCAGTCAGACCAAGACGTTGGAGATAAGCAAGCTTGTCAGGAACAGATGCGTATAAATTTTCATACATTAGTGTCACCTCTGTTGAATTTATTTTCTTTTTATAGTATATAATAATATATTTCTGATTTCAATAGATAGAGAAGGACTGTGACACAATTTGGTAAGTATGTCAAATCGGGTGTACAAAATGTCGGAATTCGAAAGGACAGATATGGACTTTGTGCGGATTTACGCCTGCAATCTCCAGACTTATAATGTTATCAAAATAATTGACAAATATGAGAAGGGAGAGGAGCAGTATGAGTAATGCAAACAAAAAAGAGCCAAAGGGTTTGAGTAAAGCATTGAAAAGGTTTTACGGTGTGGGTGACTGCGGTTTTACTCTGATGACAAATGTGGAGAGCTATTATTTCAGCTTCTTTTTGACCAATCTGGCGCAGTTTGGTTTGGGGACCGTTTCATTTATCACCACGGTTGCAAGTGCTATTGACGCCTGCCTGTCGTGGATGTACGGTGCAGTCTTGAACAGCATTAAGCCGAAAAAATGGGGCCGGTACCGTTCCTGGCTGATTTTACTTCCGTGGATGGTGCCGTTTTTGTATGCATTTCAGTTTCTGAAAATCGGAGACGGACCGTTATCTGTAGCCATCATCATCTTTGCAGCGGTATTAAGCCATGTGGTGTGGAATTTTCCTTATGTGGCGAACGTATCCATGATCGCGGTGGCAGGTAAGACGCCGGATGATAGGGCGCAACTGTCTTCCACAAGAGCTACGTGGGCGAATTTTTCAAAGGTGATTTTTTCTTATGTAGGGCCTCCGCTGGCGGCTGTGTTTGCAGGAATCGTCAGCGAGAAAAACCAATATGCTGCCACAGCGTTTGTGCTAAGCTGCGTAATGGCGGTGCTGTATTTCGCGCATTTTAAAATGTTTGATGGGTTTGAGGAGGTAGAGGCCACCTCTGCGGCCGCACAAAAGAAAGACACAAGCAAGACAAGTGGAGGCGATTTGATAAAAGCTCTGCTCCAGAATCCACCGCTTATGATATTGATGTTGGCTGATCTGGCAAAATGGATGTTCAATTTCGTGTGTTCGGGAGTTGCCATTTACTATTTTACTTATGTGGCGCAGAATCCTGGGTTACTGGCAACCTATATATTAGTTTCCAATATTTTGTGTGTGGTAGGGTCCTATCTGGCAAAAAATGTGGCGAAAAAGCTTTCCACAAGAACGACTACGATTTTTATATTTTTCGCCATGGCTGTTGTGCTGGTGGTGGCAAACTTCACATATTCCAATGTGATGCTGGTGATTGTTTTAATGTCGGTGGCTCAGTTTGGCTATGGCATCGCATATGCCTGTACACCGGCACTTTACGCAGACACAATTATCTATTCCCAGTGGAAAAACGGAAAAAATGCTACAGGATGGATCAGCGGATTGCAAAATGTACCCTTGAAGGTCGGTGTTATGACAAGGGGAATTATCATTTCAGCATGTCTGGCAGTGGCAGCTTTTGATCCTTCCATCGACCCGGCAATGGCCACAGAAGGACTGAAAAAGGGAATTTGCATGGCATTTATGATCATTCCGGCCTGTGCCCTGGTTATTGCAGCATTGCTGCTGTTGCTGGGCTTTCGGATCACGAAAGAGAAAGTAGAGCAATATCAGGAAGAAATCGCAGCAAGAGAGCAAACATGTGCTTAACAATGAATCATACAGAAAGGAGCAGAATCTATGACAGAGTTTAATGAAAAGGAATTGCAGATTATTGGAGAATATAGTATGCCGGGAATTTATGGAGCACCGGACAGCATTGTACCGAAATACAATTATCCGATCACACCCAAGGAAAATATGATTCGGATGCTGGAGGGAAAGATGCCTCTGTGGGTTCCAAATCAGACACTGGACAACAACGCGATTCAGCCGCTTGTTATGCCGGATGCAAGAGCCAGAAATTTCGGAGGAATCGACTGGTTTGGAATCGAATGGGAGTATGAACCTAAGACAAAGGCTGCCATGGTAAAGCCGGGAACCAGAAGGCTGTCGGATATTACCAATTGGAGAGAAGAAATCGAATGGCCGGATTTGTCTAAGATTGACTGGAAAAAGGATTATGAGGAAAATTATAAGGGAAGGATCGCTAAAGACCGTTTTTCTTATTTTGTTATCGTAAACGGTTTGTTTGAGAGAACAGCCGATTTGACAAGCTTTGAAGATGCATTTTGTGCATTGTTAGAGGAGCCGGAAGAACTTACAGAATTTTATGATAAGCTGGTAGATTGGCATATTGAATTGATTAAAATAGCGAAGGAAGTGTATAATGTTGATATGATACTATTTCATGATGATATGGGTACTCAGATCAGTACATTCTTTTCACCGGCTACATATGAAGAGCTGTTCCTTCCGCAATATCAGAAGATTACGAAAGCTGCTCACGATATGGGAATGTACATTTGCTTGCATTCCTGTGGCTGCATCAGCACCTTAATGCCTCTGATCATTGAAGCGGGCTTTGATGCCTGGGAAGGACAGGACAGTTCCAATGACAAGAAGGCAATCATGGAGACATTCGGAAAAGATCTGGCCCAATGTACGTTATATATCATACCGGCAGATATGAGCGATGAAGATGCTGTAGCAGATATTCATAAGAAGATTGACGATTTGGCTATGACAGGGCGTTTTGCCTGCCGTCTGAGGGATGAAAAGACAGACCGGGCAGTAAATCTAGCAGAAGAGCTGTACCGTTATAGCAGAATAAAATATTTGGAATGTCAGGAGAAATAGTCTGTTTTAAGATGGTTGGCCGGGGTGTCTTTTGGGATACCCCGGCGTATTTGTAGACACAATGAGGAAGATGAGCGGGAATGGGGGATGATCATGAAGCATCGGTGCACAAAGTCAGGAGAATTTAAGCTTGGATTTCAATTAAATATGCAGATTATTGCAGATGGATTGGAAGATAGATTTAAAGAGGTTTCGTTTTATTCCGAGGAAGATTCCTGCAGATTGGATGGCGTTAAGATTCTCGCGGGGGATCGGGGATTAAAGAGCAATTATGTGTATATGATGTATGGCCATGATGTGAAGGAAGCTTTTTCCACCTACGAGGGGATTGCATTTGTCGTTGTGGGTAAGGCTGATGTTTCCTTCTTTCCAGAAAACAGCCCCATCGTTCAGGTCTCAGATTCCTGTGGCTTTCTGGAAGTCTTAGATGTGATACAGGATACCTTTGAAAAATATAAAAAGTGGGACTGGGATTTGCAAAGAGCGCTGACCAGCGAGAAGCCCTTGGATGAAATTCTGATGGCCAGTATGGAAATTTTTCAAAATCCGATGTTCATTCATGATACGAATTTTTTCATTTTGTCCAGCCCCAGATATGTTCCGGGCATGCTAATCTGGGATACAGATCCCAGAACAGGATGCAGAATGGTTCCCATGTCCACCATCAATGATTTTAAGGTGGATTTGGAATATCTGGAGGGTTTATCGAAAAAGGAGCCCATGATTTTTTCGGCGGAGCAGAGAGGTTATCGGATTTTATATACGAATCTGTGGTGCTTCGGCAGATATGAGGGGCGGATTCTGGTGGATGAGCTGCAAAGTCTGATCCGGCCGGGACATTTATATGCTATGGAGTATCTGGGAAAATTTATCGAGCAGTGTATGCAGAAGAAGGAGCTTTGCTGGCTGGGGATTGGCAATGAAATGGAGCAGTTTTTTTCAGATTTACTTAGCAAAAAGATTCAGGATAAGCAACAGGCGATGAATTATCTTCAGTTGCTGAGCTGGAATCTGGATGACCACTATTTATGTCTGCAGGTCATAACGGAGCAGAAGGATTTTCGCCTGGTTTCTTCTTCTGTCACTTTGGGACAAATCAATGCGCAGATTTCTGCCGGACATGCTTTTCTTTATGAAGGCAGTATCGTTGCGATTGTAAATCTCACGTACGGAGAAACCACGCCTCAGAAAACCTGCAGTGAATTGGCGATTATTCTTAGAGAAGGATTGTTGAAAATGGGAGTCAGTTCTGTGGTGAAGGATTTCATGCTTCTGCCGGAGGCTTATGAACAGGCCCATATCGCACTGGATTTTGGTCGTGCCAGCGATAGCATGTATTGGTATTATTACTTTCAAGACTATATGTTAGATTACATGATCGACTGTGCCAGCAAGGAAGTGCCGTTGCAGCTTCTTTGTTCAGCCGCTCTCCATGAATTGAAAAAGTACGATGCAAAAAACAACACAGAGCTGTACCATACACTGCAGGTATTTTTGCGCAGGGAACGAAATGTACTGCAGACCTCTAAGGAGCTGTTCATTCACCGAAGCACGCTGGCTTACCGTCTGGAGAGGATTCAAAAGATTACGGGAATTAATCTGGATGACCCTAAGGAACGTCTGTCGCTGTTGATTTCCTATTATATGCTGGAAGAAAACGGTGCTAAAATATAAATAGTATAAATTGAACGTGAACTATTCTTAACATAGATGTATAACTGTCTCTTATACACATCTCCGAGCCCACGAGACTACGCT
>CAMQZX010000256.1 GCA_947039785.1 uncultured Lachnospiraceae bacterium
AAAGAGGATGTTTTATTCTTAAAGAAATAGAAAATGAATATGTGAATAGAATTTGCAGTTTTTATTTCCTATTAAAGTAAATTGGTATAGTTATTCTGATTTTGATTGAATATTTTTCAGAATTTCTTGCAAAAAATCCACCTTTTTGATACAATGAAAAACATATATTAAAAGGCGTTTAGACATTTTATCGACAGTCATTGTCTAGAATATAGATAATGATACTAGTGTACTGACAAACCATGCAGCCATAGGGATTTGCCGGCGGCAGGTTCTGGAGGATGTATGAATTTGCGTAATATCAACAGAAGATGACAGGTGTGCAAATTCAAAAGATTATGTAAGGAAAGGAAAAACGTTTGTTATGAAAGAGTATCGGTATATTGGAAAATCCATGTCCAATGATGGAGCATATGGAAAAGTAACAGGTAATACAAAATACTGCACTGATTTGGATGCTTACGGAATGCTTCATATGAAATGCAAAGCCGGAGAAGTGACTCATGGAATGGTTCGCAGTATCGACGTGGAAGAAGCCAGTAAGCTTCCTGGTGTGAGAAAAATCTATACATATGAGAATACACCGGATACCCATTTTGACCGGGGACGTGTCAGTGCTTATGAGACCTTTGTTCCCAGTCAGGAGAAGCTTTTTGACAGACATATCCGTTTTTACGGTGAGAGAGTAGCCGCTGTTGTGGCAGATACAGTGGAAATCGCAGAGAAGGCCTGCCGTCTTATTAAAGTGGAATACGAGGAGCTTCCCGCCGCAATTTCCGTGGAGGATGCCCTGAAAGAAGATGCTCCCAGGATTCATGAGGAAGGCAATGTGCGTCAGGCACCCGCTGCCGGATATGGGAATTATGAAGAGGCCGTTGGAGAGTGCAGATTCCAGACAGAGGCTCACATTGGAAGAATGACACATCTGTCCATGGAAACACAGTGTGCCAGGGCTCGCTATGACCGTTCCAACGGAAAGATAACGATCTGGGGAGGATTTCAGACCGTATTTGGAGTTCGTTCCACTGTTGCAGACTTTCTGGAGATGCCTTACAGCAAAGTGCGTGTGGTAAAGACTACAATGGGAGGATCTTTCGGCTGTAAGCAGGAGATGGTGATCGAACCGCTGGTGGCTTATGCAGCCAAGGATTTAAAGGCAGATGTGAAGCTGGTGTACACCAGAGAGGAACAAATTGTAAATACTATGCTGAAGCACAGTCTGGATGCTAAAGTGGAAAGTAAAGTGACAAAGGATGGAGAGGTTCAGGGAATCAAAGTAGATATCACTCTGGACAGCGGCGCTTATCAGACCATTTCTCCTTCTTATACCAAGACCATCGGCGGAAAACTGGGCAAGGTTTACCGCATGAACAATATTGAATTTTCAGGACGCTGTGTATGTACCAATACACCAGTCAATGGAAGCTTCCGAAGCTGGGGCTCCTGTGAGGCTACCATGTCGGTGGAATCCCATTGGAATTATGTGGCGAAGCAGCTGGGAATAGATCCGGTAGAGTTTCGACTGAAAAATGTTCTGGCTCCTCAGGCGAGAGAGGTGATGCACGGCGCATCTGTGGCAAATGTAAGATTTAAAGACTGTCTGCTTCAGGGAAGAGAGAGATTTGGCTGGGAAGAGCGTAAGGAAGAGTGCCGCAGGAAGAATCAGGAACAGAAACGATATCGCTATGGCGTGGGAATGGCGCTTTGCTCTCACACCAGTTCCTTTTATCCATACCAGACAGATGTTGCCAGTGCCTATGCCAGAATTCAGGATGACGGCAGTGTGATCGTCCATGTGCCGATTCATGATCATGGCTGTGGAACTGTGATGGCCATGAAGAAAATTGTAGCGGAAATTCTGGAGATGGATCTTGAGAAAGTGGAATTAAATGAGGCAGATACCGAGAATATGCCTTATGACTACGGATGCTATGCCAGTCGTACCGTATACACACTGGGACGTGCAGTGAAAACCTGTGCAGAGGAGCTTTTAATAAAAGCCAAAGAAGTGGCAGGCTTAAAGCTTGGCTGTACCACCAGTATTGTGCGCTACGAAGATGGGGAGTTCTACGCAGAGACCAACCCGGATACCAAGATTACCATGAAGGATGTGTGGGAACATGCCATTCACGTGCTGGGAAGAGATTTGTATAATGCTGCCACAACCAATGTGACAGCCAATCCGGGAACGGGAGCAGCTCATTTTACCCAGGTGAAGGTGGACACCTACACAGGTCAGGTGGAAGTAGAGCATTGTCTGTCTGTTCATGACATCGGCAAAGCCATTAATCCGGATATGTGTCGCGGTCAGGTGGGAAGCGGCATCCAGCAGGGAATCGGAATGGCCATCTGTGAGGAGATTAAGATTGATCCACGTACAGGACGCACACTGATTACAAACTTTAAAAATTACGAAGTGGCAAATGCGTTTGAGATGCCGGACTATGATACATTATTTATAGAAGAAGAGGAGTTAACAGGACCGTTTGGCGCCAAAGGAATTGGAGAAGTGGTAATAGCACCCATTGCTCCTGCTCTGACAGCGGCAGTCAATGATGCTTTGGGAACAAACTTGATGAAATTGCCTTTGACACCACCAGTGATTTTAGATGCGATTGAGAAGGAGGAGAAGAGATGATAATCAACTTTACATTAAATGGAAAACCAATGACGGTAGATGTTCCGGCAGACAGGCGTCTTCTGGATTTTATTAGAGAGGATCTTCACTTGACTGGCACAAAGGAGGGATGCGGCGAAGGCGAATGCGGAGCCTGCACCGTTGTTCTGGATGGAAAAGCCATTCATTCCTGTCTGACCATGGTGGGGCAGATTGATGGATGTGAGCTTCTTACCATCGAGGGACTGGAGCAGAACGGAGAGCTTGATGCCATCCAAAAAGCTTTTATCAGGAAAAGTGCCATCCAGTGCGGATTCTGCACCGCAGGAATGGTCATGTCAGCCAAAGCGTTGCTGATGGAAAATCCTCATCCTACGGAGGAAGAAATCAAGAAAGCGATTTCCGGAAATATCTGCAGATGTTCGGGGTATAGAGAAATCAAGGAAGCCATCAAATCTGTGGCTGATGGAGAGGAGGTATAGAACATGGCATGTGAAACTTACTTGCAGCCTTCCAGTCTGACTGAGTTGGCAGAAGATCTGGGGAAGATGACAGAAAAGAGTCTGGTGCTGGCAGGCGGAACGGACCTGATGGTCAAGCTACGAAGCCGGCCTGTGGACGCAGACTGCATTTTAAGTATCTGCAAAGTGCCGGATATGAAAGGCATTGAAGAGCGGGATGGTTATGTGCGAATCGGAGCCATGGAGACCCATGGAGAGCTTGCAAAAAACCCTTTGATTGAGGAGTATTTTCAGGCATTGTCCATGGCATGCGACCATGTAGGATCCAAGCAGATCCGCAACAAGGGAACCATTGGAGGAAGTCTCGGAAATGCTTCTGTGGCAGGTGATATGCTTCCCGTCCTGTATCTGTTCCACGGAGAGATCGAGCTGTACAACCAGAACGGTACTTCCAGAAGAGTGAAGGCAGAAGAATTCAGCCTGGGTGTTGGAAAGACAGTGCTGGAAACACAGGAAGTGATTCTTGCCATCTGGATTCCCATTCACAAGGAGCGGAAAAGCTGCTTTGTAAAATTGGGAGGACGCAGGGAGGTGACCATTGCCGAAATCTCTCTGGCTATGTCCTGGGAGTCACAGAGAGGAGCGTTCCATCAGGTAGATGGCATCCTGGGGGCTGTTGATGTAAAACCGATTTATTTGGAGGAGGCGGATGAGATTCTGGGCGATAAGGAAGTTGGGGAGGCAGAGAAAGACCAATTGTCGGCCAGTCTGTCTGAGAGAATCCGCATCATCCGTGAAAATCGGAAACGCCAGCCCAAGCTTCGTATCCGTGACTGTGAGAAGGTCTATAAGGAGCGGGCTGTGAAAGGTGTTGTGTATGACGTATTGAATATCATGGAAGAAATGGAGAGAGGTTATGAGTAAAGAGAAAATTTCCATACGTAAACCAGTTTTTATCACTATGTTAATCCTGTATGCGGCAGTAATCATTGTCGGTCTGGTGTCACCGGCATCCTTCTCTGCAGCAGAAGGCGCCATTGTAAATTTCGCAGCATCCTGGTTTGGATGGCTGTATGATATCACTGCTATTGTGTTGACAGTAATCTGTATTTGGGTACTGTTTTCCAACAAATTAGGTTCCATTAAAATCGGTGGAGAAAATGCAAAGCCGACTATGAGCAAGTGGAGCTGGTTTGTTATCTCCCTTTGCGGTGGTATTGCGACAGGTATCGTATTCTGGGGAATTGCAGAACCAATCACTCATTTTATGTCTGCGATTCCTTATGCACATGATGTTTATGAGCCTGGAACAGCAAAAGCTGCCCTCTATGCCATCAGTACCACATATCTGCACTGGGGGCCTGTACTGTATGCATTCTACTGCGTAGCTGGTATTGGAATCGGTATCGCTGTGTACAACATGAAACTTCCATACCGTGTATGTTCCTGCCTGTATCCAATCCTTGGCGATAAGGCTATGGGAGCCATCGGAACCGTTGTGGATATTTTGTGTATCTTCGGTCTTGCAGGAGGAGTATCTGCTTCTCTTGGAGTATCTGCAATGCAGCTTGGTGCAGGTCTCGGAATCCTGACTGGCTTAACACCTACCAATATGGTATGGGCATTGATCTTGATGACAATCGTTATTACCTTTATCATTTCCAGTTATACCGGTATCGGCAAAGGTGTACGTTTTCTGTCCGATAAAAATGCCAAAATTTACTTTGGCCTGATGATTTTCGTACTTTTATTTGGACCTACAAAATACATCCTGAATATGGCGACAGAAGCTATGGGCTTCCATATTCAGAACTTCTTCGTTCAGTCCACATATCTGGATACCTTTGAAGGCGGCATGTGGCCAACCTGGTGGACCATTAACTATTGGAGTTTCATGATTGCTTATACACCGCTGATTGGTATGTTTCTTGCAAAGATTGCACAGGGAAGAACATTGAAGGAATTTACACTGTATAACTTCCTGCTTCCTGGCGGATTTGGAATTCTGTGGTTTGGAATTTTTGGTTCTGCATCTATTAACTACGAAGTAAATGGCGGAGGAATCTGGAACAGTATGCAGGAGCTGGGAACGGAATCAGCCGTATTTGCATTCTTTGAGAATCTGCCGTTGTCCAATATTTTGAGTGCGTTGTTTATGGTTACTGCATTCTTATCAGTAGTAACACTGGCAGACTCCATGACAACTACAATTTCCTCTCTGACCATTAAGTCTAAGAATGCAGCAACTGTGGAGCCTCCGGCAACCATTAAGATTTTCTGGGGTGTGGTTATGTCTGCTCTGGCACTGATTAATATCATCACAGCCAACAACGTAGGCGAGGTCAGCGGTATCAACGCCACCAAACAGCTTGCCATCGTGTGTGCGTTCCCACTGTTGTTCGTGGTAGTTGCCATGATCATCAGCACTGTAAAAATGCTGGTTCAGTATCATAAATACAATACCGTCGATGATCCGGAGAATTCCGTCGTTAAAAAAGAGCTGACGGTAGACTTTGAGGGCGAATAAATACATAAAATAACAAATCCATATATTCAATAAAGT
>CAMQZX010000257.1 GCA_947039785.1 uncultured Lachnospiraceae bacterium
CCTTGAAAATATAAGGTTTTAAAGAAAAATAGGGCTGTAAAACTTTACAGTACCAAGAGACATTGGGAGATGAGTACATGAATTATAATCTGGTTATGGCCACTCCGTTTGGTCTTCCGGTTGGAACGTCTTCTCTTCGGAAAGCATTAAATGATCTGATCAAGGAACATAATCTTCCACCGGTGGTTTTCCATAGCCTTCGACATACCAGTGTTACCTACAAGCTGAAGTTAAATGGTGGAGATATCAAAGCAGTACAGGGTGACTCCGGTCATTCCCAGATCAATATGGTTACGGATGTTTATTCCCATATTATTGATGATGATCGTAGAAAGAATGCAGAGCTTTTCGAGCAGGCATTCTATGAGAAGAAGGATCTGGATCCAAGCATGCGTGCCAGAGCTGCAGGTAATACGGTGGAACTTCCCAATAATGTGGATGCAGAGCTTCTTGCCAAGGTTCTTTCCAATCCGGAAATGGCAGCACTTTTGAGTACTCTGGCAAAGTCACTGGAGAGTAAATAGGATATAAGCTCTCGATTTTCATATGGATTCTAATGGTCGCCAACTTGGCCACCATTAAGCAATGAGTCTCTTCGGAGGCTCATTTTTACGTTAAGTGGGAAATAAATGGATTAAAACGCCTTAAAAGTGGGAAGCAGGAAATAAAATAGACAAAGTGGGAAATGGAATTATACCAATTATACCCTTGATGCCAGATTTGGATCCATGGTACAGAAGATAGGTGTATTGGCACTGATTCGAGCATAATAATTTGATTTTGAGCAAAAAATAAATAACTTCGAGCAAAAAACCGAATATAAATTGATATTTTGCCCGAAATGATGTATACTTTGAGCAAGATGGGGAATTCTAGTTTCAAAGGAGATGTGCTTTTATGAAATCTAGTGAACAGTTTGCAATTGAATGGAATCTGTCTAAACGCACAATCAATAATTTGTGTAATAAAGGGAAAATACCAGGTGCAATCAAAGAAGGAAGAAAGTGGCTTATTCCTGATGATGCAGTAAGACCTGCTGATAAGAGAGCATCTTCAGGGAAGTATGCAAAAAAGAAGGCTGCCAATAATAAAACATTGCCTATTGGTATTTCTGATTATGTCAGAGCACAGGCAGATTATTACTATGTAGATAAAACGATGCTGATTAAGGAGTTTCTTGACCAGAAACCATTGGTTTCTTTATTTACGAGACCGAGGCGTTTTGGAAAGACATTGAACATGGATATGCTCAGAGTCTTTTTTGAGATTTCAGAGGAGGATACAAGCAAATATTTCGAGGACAAAGCAATCTGGCGATGTGGTGAGGAATATCGAGGACAACAAGGTCAATATCCTGTTGTATTCCTCACTTTCAAAGATGTTAAATTCGATTCCTGGGAGGCAACTATCGATAAGATCAGAGATCTTTTACAGGAGGAGTTTGGAAGACATCAGGAGCTGGCAACCAGCGATAAACTTGCTGAGTATGAAAAGACATATTTCGCAAAGATTATAAATAGTGAAGCTTCCGAAGTTGATTTGACTGCATCATTAGCAAAATTGTCGCAGATGCTGACCAAGCATTATGGAAAAGCTCCGGTGATTATTATTGATGAATATGATACACCAATTCAGGAAGGTTATTCCAAGGATTTCTATGATGAAATAATTGGATTTATGAGAAATTTCTTTTCAGGAGCATTTAAGGATAATAAGAATATTACTTATGGATTTTTAACAGGTATTCTTCGAATTGCTCAAGAGAGTATCTTTAGTGGACTGAATAACCTGACTGTGAATTCCGTGATGGATAAAGAGTATGATCAGTTCTTTGGATTTACTGCTTCAGAAGTCAGAGATATGTTAGGGTATTATGGTGTCCTGGATAAAGAAGCAGAGCTTAAAGGTTGGTATGACGGATATTTGTTCGGATCTACAGAGATTTATAATCCTTGGTCTGTAATCAATTACATTTCAAAGGGATGTATTCCTCAGGCTTATTGGGTGAACACCGGAAAGAATGAAATTCTGGAAGATGTTCTTAAGGTAGCGACTGATGATATTACGGAAAGACTTTATTCTTTACTGCAAGGCGAAAGAGTGATTGCCAGAATAGATCAGAATGTTGTTTACAGATCTCTCTCAGAGGATCCGGCGAATATCTATAGCTTGTTGTTGGTAGCCGGATATTTGAAGACACCAAAGAAGGAATTGCAGGCAGATGGTTCTTATCTGTGCGAGGTATCTATTCCGAATAGGGAGATTGCTGCAGTATATAAGAGTGAGATATTGTCGCATTTGTTACAGATTGGGGCTATTACAAGAACGACTGCAAACAAGATCGCGGAAAGTCTTTATGCGAATGATTATAAGAAGCTGCAGCAGGCAATTGCAGAGTATATGGATAAATCCATCAGCTTCTATGATGCTGGTGCAGAGGGCTTCTATCATGGATTGGTTCTGGGGTTGATTGCTTTGATGGATAATCAATACAAAATTAAGTCAAACAGGGAATCTGGAGATGGACGATATGATATCAGTCTGTTTCCGAGAGAAGATAGATATCCGGGAATCATTATGGAGCTTAAGTGGAAGAAGGACTTGAATGCAGATGAGCTTTCAGGACTTGCAGATGAAGCTTTGGCTCAGATTGATGAGAAGAGATATGATGCTGAAATGAAGGAAGATGGCATTCAGGATATTTTGAAATTTGGAATTGCATTTTCCGGAAAGAAAGTCAGTGTAAAAACAAAATAAGATCTTGGAGATGGCTTTGTCGCCAATTCGCCCATGGTTTGCTGATTTCTTTGCAGTCATGAAACCCTCTGATTTCTGACCTCTTAATGGTCGCCAACTTGGCGCCCATTAAAAGTAGAAAATACTTCATGTACATTGTTGAACCATAGGGGAAACCATGATATATGTATCTTAGCGATACCAGGTCAAGCTGCAGGGGCAATGCTACTTTTTGGCTACCAAAGCAGTAGCAATCAGGGCCAAACATCAGCTTCCCACAAAGTAGCAAAGCGGCAGATCGGTAGGCAAAATAGCACTCCCTTGGCGCAAAGTTTCTGTACACAATGCGTCAGTTTTGGGTTATAATATAGGTGTAGACCACCTACAACAGATTGAAAATAGAATAGAGTTACCAATTCCGCGAAAGTACGGAATCGGTAGCCGACGAAGCTATTGGCGCTCGTTTGAAGCGCCACAATCGCACACTTGGCAATTCGAGGCTGAGAACTTTATTAGCTAATGCCAACAAATTGCTAACATTTATGCCTCTTACGGGGGTTATCTGGGACGGTATAAGGACTGACAGTGAAGTGCCCACGATATCCAAAAAAGCCCGTAAAATAAGGCTTTTCGAGAACTTAATAAGGCTTATATAAACTAGGAGCAAGGTACGGAGTGCCTTGCTCCTAAGCGGAACGTCGCAGGTTCGATTCCTGTCTGGGACGCCACAAACAACGCTGAAAGCCTTGATTTTTCTAGGTTTTCAGCTTTCTTTATTTATGGCTCTCTATCTTTGCTGAAAAAGGACTTTTCTTTTTTTCTATGTTTGATATTCGATTATTTGTTAAGACTTTTGAGGAAGTAGGCTTGCTAACACTTTTTTATTTTTGATGAAAAATCGCTGGATTTTTGAAAATTTGCTAACATTTTTGAAAAATTACTTTTGAAGTGTTTGCTTCAAAAGCTGTTCTTTCATCTCTGGCGACAGGGATTTAAGCAATTCCAACAATGCCATATCACTGTCTGTCAAACCTGTATTTTGCTGGTGTGTGTCCGTATTGTCATTGAGAGTAGAATAAAACTCTCTATCCATTTTTTGTGCATTGAAACGTCTATCCTCGTCAATGATTTCAGAATAAACATCTGTAACCATTTCTGCTTCTGCATGACCTGTATCACCCTGTACAGATTTTACATCACCATTCGTCATTTTTAATTTGTACCCTGTACTCAAATGACGTAGGCTGTGGAATACAACAGTTTCATAGTCGTTTTCTTCGCAGAGCTTTTGGAATTTATCTCTGACAATGCGGCTTTCCACGGGGTTTCCATTTATTTTGAAAGGTCATGGCGTACAATATTTGTCGGCTCGCTGCATATCAAACGTATCTGATTGCTTTATTCAGTTGTCAAAGAACACTCGGCTGTATTTGTCAGTCTATGATAATCCACTATCTGAAATAGTGGACTTTCATAGATTGACAAGCGGAGCAGAGGGAAAGGGGAAAATGCTCCTCCCGTCGGATTGGTTAAATTACGACAATCTCAAAGTCTGCAATCATATCAATGACTGCTGCCTGTATTCTACCTTTTAATTCAGAATCCACTACCAGGTAGACATTACCGTATTCGTCATACAATTTTCTTAAAATTAACCATATTAGTAAAACATTTTTTTAGTATAGCAATACAGATAACAATTGAGATAATAGTAGCTGCTATATCGGAAATAGCCTGTGTATAAATAATTCCATCAAGTCCAAATAAAGCATTTAATATAATCAAACAAGGAATATAAATCAATCCTTGACGACTAAGAGATGTAACAGTGGGCCACAATGACTTTCCAGCAGCCTGCATAATATTTGTAATTAAGAAAAATAAACCTAATACTGGACCAGATAAAATAATAGCTATAACCATTTGTGTTCCTATTTTGATTATTTCTGTATCTGTTACAAAAGATGAAACCAATTCAGTGCTACATAAATAGCATATGCAAGTCATAATACTTCCTAATATGACACAAAAAACCCCTGTTTTCAAAATCGTTTCTTTTACTCTGGTTACTTTATGAGAACCAAAATTATATGCTAATATCGGCAGAACTCCCATGCAAAGGCCCATTTGTATCATAGCAACAATCATTCCTATTTTCATTGCAACGCCCATTGCGGCAACAGCACCATCTCCATAAGGAACTAGAAATAAATTCAGAATGATATTTGAAAAACTCATTAATAAATTGCTTAATGCTCCAGGAAACCCGATAGAAAAAACTGGTAATGAAATATCATGTTTAAAAGTAAAATCTGCGGTTGAATAGGATAGGACTTGACTATTTGAGTGTTTCATGTAGATAACATAAAAAATACAAGCACATACATTTCCTATAACGGTCGCAATAGCAGCACCCGCAATTTCCCATCCAAAAACCAATATCATGATTGGGTCTAGCACGATATTCAAAACTGTTCCAATCATATTTCCAACCATAGATTCTTTTGCAGCACCATCAGCACGAATAATATTTGCCATAGTATTACTGAAAATAATAAATGGAGTGCCTAGTGCTATAATTTTTAAATATATACTTGCCATTGAGATTGTGTTGTCTGTTGCTCCTACCAATCTTAGAATTGGTTCACATGCTATCAAAATAACAATAGCAAATAAAATACCAATAATAATAGAACCATAAAAACAAAAGCTAGATGTTTGTTTAGCGCGTTTATAATCTTTACTTCCTAATGCGTTGGAAATAATTGAACAACCACCACTACCAATTAATGTACCTACAGTAATTAGTAAAGTAAAAATTGGAGCGGCAACCGATACAGCAGCAACCATTAAATCATTATGCTGTCTCTTATACACATCTCCGAGCCCACGAGAC
>CAMQZX010000258.1 GCA_947039785.1 uncultured Lachnospiraceae bacterium
CCCTCGATTTTTATAATCTCATTTGTTGATTTTAATATTTCATTCAATGACAAATTAAACTGGTACATGAACCCTTTGATTGTTGAATCTGCTATTCTTCCCATCACTTCACCTTCTTTTACAATGACTTTATCTAATAATTCCAAAATGTTTCAGAGCATCTTTGATTGCTTCAACTTTTTCTGGGGTCGGGTGTTTCCTCGGCTGTTTCAATTCCTCTACCGCATTTGGAGCATCGTACATCGGCAAGCCCAAATCTCTCTTTACCTCTGCGATATATGCGGTATGTACCTTGAAACCGTATTTAGCTTCTATGTACTCTTTAATTATTTTATAGGTAACTCGCTCTTTCGGCTTGTATGCTGCGGCTCTTTTAGCGATATTATCAAGCGGCACTTTGCCCTCACCCTCGCCAAACTCCACTTTTACGTTGATTACACTGTCAGGCTTTTTGTGGGAAAGCATTACAACCGTCTCGACTGTCTTTTTATTGAGCAACCGAATTTTTAGCGCTTTCTTCTCTTTTTTAATCCAATTCATTATTCTGTTCTTCAAGCAATCATTTCCATTCTCCAATCTTCAAATCAAAAAGCACAAAACATCTCAATAAACGATTATAAAAGACCAAATCCACCCGGAAATGTTCTTCATTAAACGTGAAACGTACTTGACGTCCGATATATGCAAATCCAGTTCCAAGTTCCAGCAAAAATATTTGTAAATGATCGATAATTCTTGTTTCCAGTTCTGTTTCTGAATATTCCGGTAACTCTGGAAGCCAAAGAAACTCCAATACATCCGGATCCTTCACGACATCTTCCGTCTTTTCACTAATCTGGCCTTCCGTTGCCAGACGAATAACATTATCCTTGTTCATACTTAGTACAAGCCGTTCATATAAAACACTATTGAACTGTCTCTATAACTCTGACAGACTCCAGTCATTCTTTACTGCTTCAATTTCATAGAAATGTCGTTCATTTACATCAGAAATACGTATTAATTTCTAATAATGTGACCAACTAAGAAAAAACTTTCTTCCACTACTTACTGTTGGTAAATTTTTGAATTAGTCAGTGACTGTCTGACCAATTTACGGTTCTTTCACTTCTCTTCGTTTGATTCTATCATTTTTTTTACTGCCTTATCAAAATCGGATTCAATCGGCTGGGTTCTATTAAAAATTTCATACTCACCATAAGCCTTTTCAAGTGCTTGTTTATGCGATATTTTTCCATTGTCTCTGAGAATTTTATATTGTCTGAATTCAAGAAATGCATTAACGCTTTTTTCAAATTCGTCCATAGTAAAAACATTCTCTCGCTCAATCAGATCTTCAATATAATCAAAGTATCCTGTAACAGCACGCTCCAACTGGCGAATCTGTTTCTCATTAAGATAATTCTTTGCAATTATAACATCTGATTTTAACACTCTCCCATCAGGAGCATTTTTCCATGTTGTCAAACCCATATGCTCTTTCTCATGATCGGCCGATTCATATACAATTTCTGCAGCTGTATGATTTGTAATGGCATAATGAAATCTGTTCTGTATTGTGGCATAAAAATGATATGCTGTCTCCGAATTTCTAGCATAATCAATGCTACACTCTGCAAATATATCTGTTATCTGCTGCCAGATCCTTCGCTCACTCGCTCGAATAGAACGAACTCTTTCTAAAAGTTCCCTGAAATAATCTTTACCAAAAGCAGTTTCTCCCTGCTTCAATCTTTCGTCATCTAGCACAAAACCTTTTTTCATATATTCTTTCAGGATTTTTGTCGCCCATATTCTGAATTGAGTGGCCTTTTTTGAATTTACTCTATATCCAACCGATATAATCACATCAAGGTTATAATATTTAGTCTCAGATGTCTGTGTTTTTCCTTTGATTGCACCATGCTGAGTGGTTGTTGCAATTTTTGCAACAACCACTTCCTCGTCCAATTCACCGGTATTGAAAATATTTTTCAAGTGTCTGCTAATTCCAGACTTATCTACACCAAAAAGTTCTGACATTGCTTTTTGAGTAACCCACAGGCTTTCATCCTTAATATATGCATTTATTGATACATCTCCATCTTCTGAGTTATACAACACCATTTCCATTTGCTTTGAAAAATCATTCAATTTTCGCTCCTCCTTCTGCATCCATAATCCTATAATAGTCTTCCATATCCAAACTAAATTTCACATAGGTATCAGGTTTGGATTTTCGGTTGTTCTTCTGAAGGAGTGCGATAGTTTCGACTGTATTTTCATCGAGCAACCGAATTCTATAACCTTCCTCGCCCATATATTCTAGTTCAGTGGCAACTTATTATGGCATATCTATCCTCTATGATTTATTAAAACATATTCTTTATAATAGTTAAAGCTACATTCATTCCAGCCCTGTTATCACTAGGAGTTTTCGCAATTGTTGTCCAATAACGCCCATCACCATAATAGGTCAGTTTATAATGTTTTCCTTCTTCTATAATTACAAAACCAATTTCAGAAAGAAGCTGTCTTAGTGAACTCGACACATTCTTATATCCTTTCAACGCAGCTTTCAACTCCTGAGCCTTTTTGTCAGCATTGTGCTGGCAACCACCATTACTATGAATAATATCTTTAAGGACATCAAATTGCCTGGTTTTCAAATCAATCTTTGCCATTTTTTCCTCTAATGCGACAAGAATCATTTCTTTAATCTCATCTGTGAAAAATTCATCCTCGTCACCCAGATATAAAATAGGTGTTGCATCAGCGCCATTTATTTTTGCACGAAGCCCCTGATTTTCATACAATAACGCCTCATTAACATGAGTAAGTTCTTCAACCTGCCTTTGCAGTTTTTGCAGTTCCTCATCTACAGATTCGATTAATGCATCTGCTTCCGACTTAGCCTGCTCCTTTGCTGTTTCAGCAGCCAATCGTTCAGCACGTTGGCTATTCAAACGATCGCGTAACAACGCGTTACTGACACCTTGCCAGGTATACAGCGTATTTACAAGCTGTGCATTGCTATATTGAATGACATTTCGAATAATCTTTTCGAGAAGAATGGTATCACTGCCCTCATATGCACGGTAAAGATACCGCCTATGTCCCATTGCTGGATTTGGATAATATATTCCTATTGCCCCGTAGTATTCATTTTTGCTGTCACACAATCTTCGAATTCTATCATTAAGCCACGAGCTTTTTTCAACAAGAACATGTGCAACACCTTTCAGTCGTCCTGCAATTTTTCGAACATTAATGGGATCTTCATCATACAAAGTTTTGGATATGTACACTACAGGAAGACGATATTTTTTCTCACCATTTATGACATCCGCAAGAATTTCAAGGTTATCCTCTGATATTAGAATCGGATCCCGTAATATTGGCAAATCTCCATCCAACTTAAGATATCCTTTTTCAATTAATAATGTAATAAAATGTGGTGTTGAGAAAGAGAGGTCTACTGTGAGTGCCTCCTCCAGGTAACTCCGGTCAAGACGTATAGACATCTTCATGTCATTGAAATTCATCACATAATCAGTATCCCAAACAACACCATCTGATTCTGTTTTCTCATATCGTATAGCTACAATATTCTGATTACGGTATTCTTCGATAGCGAGCCAAAGAAAATCTGTCCCGTACCGTATGTTTCGTTCCCCATTCCATTTTATACCCTGAATAATATTTTCCGTATGCGGGCTGCCTTGATTCCATTCAATTGCAAGCTGAATAAAAGCATCCTTTGTCATGGAATCATTGATTTCCAAGATTGTTGAAAATAATAACATCTACATACCTCCGCTTCTTATGTAATACAATCAGAATCTCAATATATCCAAAACCCTGACAATTCATGTACATTCCTTTTCTTACTATACACATGCATTAAGTGCAATCCAAATCTTATCTTTAAAAACCTGTAACTCACAGCTTTACGCTTTATCATCTTATCAAACATAGTATAGCATTACATCTCGGCAAGTTGAGTTTCTACTCTGAAAAAATTTCATCAATCACTTGTCTTCTCCCATATATCATGAAACCCCACTAAATTATTTCAGTACCTTCCAGTAACCGGATTTATTAGAACCTATTCTTTCAATATATCCATATTTCTTTAAAACTGCTATACCTTTATCTATTGTAGTTTTCCCGAGTTTAAGTATTTCGGCAAGACGTGGTTTCGTTATATTCGGATTGTTCCGTATTTCTGCCAAAATGCGGGCTTGCGTATGATTCAATAACGATTCCGTGCTTTTATCACTCGCCTTATCGCTCCTTTTGTCACCTACTTTATCGCCCATAACATTAATCCAATTAAACGGAATTGTAACTACAATAGAATTTTCTCTGAATTCGTAGGCTTCTTTCCCATATCTCTGCGTAATTTTAGGTACGCCTCGTCCAGTTTTTTCACTAATATGAAGCTGCAATAATATTTCTGACAGTTTCTTATTTACCGGCACAGATTCTCCTGCGAAAAAACCTTCCATCGTCTGTTCCGGTGCAAGAGAACCCCGGGACAATATCTCAATTCTATCAGAAAATACTGTAATCATCGGTTCATTTCCACTTACCCATTTATTATGAACAAAGGCATTTATCACCGCCTCACGAAAAGCATCATTTTCAAATAGCGGAACTTCTTTTCTCTCAACAACACGTTCCCTTTCATCTGCCTGAATGATATTCAACACGTCACCATAACGCAATACCTCATCTAATGAATACAATAGGCACTGATTGCCAAATTCGCGCACGGAGTACATATTATCTGCTTTTGTCGTGCCAGAGAAAATTGCTACCCGAATTGGTATATGTGAATTATCAGATAATAACTGTGCCAAAATATTATATTTCCCGTCCTCTGTATAGAAAGACAAGTTCTTTTTAAAGGTATCTTGATTCAGTTTTAAGCCTTTTGCTCCATAATAAATAAGCAGCTTTTCAAATGTAAGTTCCTGATAATCTGACGCAGTATTCTCTATCGTTGGAAAACCATGCCTGAGTACTTCGAATAAAAATGCCTCTTTTTCAGGATATTTTCTTAAATTCTCCTTGCTTGATCCTATACGAATGTACCGCTCTCTTGCATATGATGTGGGAATAGACTTCGCTGCGGGAATAGTTAAAAGAACAATCCTTTTCCCCTCTATTAACAGTTCCTCAAATATAAAATTAATATCTGGACTGAACTGTCTTGCAAGATAATGTTTTAGCGGTTCATAGTTTATATCTTGATTACAATTAAAGTTGGTTCCTACTATCTCATGACTTTTATCGTTAATTCCCCAAACAAAATACGCAAATTTTTTCCCTGCAATGGCTGCACTATTAGATAACGCCGATATATATTCACCTAATTCGTCTGCTTTAAACCAGTTTTCCTTAAACTCAAACCACTCTCTTTCGGAATCATACTTCCGAAGCTCTTCTATTATTTCGTCTGCTCTTCCCATATCGATTTACCTGCCTTTATGAGTTTATCACCCACCTATTATAACATAGGTGGGTGATAAAGCGGGTGATAAAATTATTATTTCTCATTCTTTATTATTTATGTATCAGCATTGATTTCTATAAATTCCTGTCTCTTATACACATCTCCGAGCCCACGAGACTACGCTGCATC
>CAMQZX010000259.1 GCA_947039785.1 uncultured Lachnospiraceae bacterium
ATTAAATATCTTATCACATAAATATAACAAATTCAATAGTTGTTTCCTCTTTTTTCACTATAATATATTATTTTCTGAAAAAACTATTTGGACGCTCAAAAAATCTGTTGTCAGCTATTTCTCATAGCTTTCAACAGATTTTTGTATCTTTTCCATATATATAAATAACTACAAACAGGAAATTCCAGCAATTCTCACAAAAGATTACTCTGATTTTTTCCGCTGTGTCACATAACCGCAATGCTCATCGGCACAGACAAGTTTATTTCCTTTCTCCAGCATATATCCTCCGCACTGAGGACATTTTTCTCTAGAAGGCTTCTGCCAGGTCATAAACTCACAATCCGGGTTATCCTCGCAGCCGTAATATTTTCTTCCCTTCTTTGTCTTCTTCAATACCACTTCCTTACCGCAGAGAGGACAGGACACACCAATCTTCTCATAATAGGGTTTAGTATTTCGGCAATCCGGGAATCCGGGACATGCCAGAAATCTTCCATGAGGACCATACTTGATGACCATATTTCGTCCGCATTCCTCACAGATCACATCGGTAACTTCATCCTCAATCTTCACCTGCTCCAGCTCTTTCTGAGCAGCATCCACTGCCTCATGAAGATCCGGATAAAAATTGCGTACCACTGTTTTCCACTGAACACTGCCATCTTCCACCTTATCCAGCAGGTCTTCCATGGTGGCTGTAAAATTCACATCCACAATGCTTGGAAATGCCTGCTTCATAATGTTATTAACCACTTCACCGATCTCTGTGATGTATAAATTCTTATTTTCCTTGGCCACATAGCGCCTTCCAAGCAGTGTGGTGATGGTCGGCGCGTAAGTGCTGGGACGTCCGATTCCCAGCTCTTCCAGAGCCTTCACCAAAGAGGCCTCGGTATAATGAGCCGGCGGCTGAGTAAAATGCTGCTGAGGATCAAACTCAATCAATGACAGCCCGGAATGCTCATCCAGAGTCTTAGCAAGAAGATTGGAATCCTGCTTCTCATCTCCCTCCTGGGTGTATACAGACATAAAGCCATCAAAAATCATTTTTGATGCTGCCACAGTGAAGATATATTCCCCGGCGCTGATTTTTACAGAGGTAGTCTCATATCTGGCGGGACTCATGCGGCTCGCCACAAATCTTTTCCATATTAATTGATACAGACGATACTGATCCCTGGATAAGGATTCTTTCAGTGAAATCGGAGTACGTGTCACATCAGTGGGACGAATCGCCTCGTGAGCATCCTGAATCTTCTTGCTCTTCTCCTGCTTTTTCTCCACCCGGATGGTATAATTCTCGCCATATTCCTGACTGATATATTCTCTGGCTGCCACATCGGCCTCCTCGGAAATACGAGTAGAGTCTGTACGCAGATAACTGATTACACCCACAGTTCCATTGCCTTTGATGTCCACACCTTCATAGAGCTGCTGGGCCAATCTCATGGTTTTCTGAGTGGAAAAATTCAAAATCTTTGCAGCCTCCTGCTGCAGAGTACTGGTGGTAAAAGGATTAGGCGCCTTCTTAACACGCTCTCCTTTCTTCACCTCAGATACATGATACTCTTCTCCTTCCAGCTCCTTGAGAATCTGATCCATCTCCTGACGGCTGTGAATAGACATCTTTTTGTCTTTACCATAGAATTTCGCTGTCAGAGGCTTTTTCTCCCCTTCTACCTGAAATTCCGCTTCCAGTGACCAGTATTCCTCCGGAATAAAAGAATTGATTTCATCTTCTCTGTCACCAATCAAACGGAGAGCCACAGACTGCACACGTCCCGCACTCAAGCCCCTCTTAACCTTGACCCAGAGCAGAGGACTGATCTCATACCCCACCATACGATCTAAAATACGGCGAGCCTGCTGGGCATCTACCAGATTCATATTGATCTCTCGTGCCTGCTTGATTGAAGCTTTCACTGCGGTCTTTGTAATCTCATTGAAGGTAATCCTGTGCATCTTTTTCTCATCTGTCTTTAAAGCGGCTGTAAGATGCCAGGAAATCGCTTCTCCCTCACGGTCAGGGTCAGTTGCCAGATAAATTTTATCTGCCTTTTTTGCCGATTTACGCAAAGATGCCAGTAGTTCTCCTTTGCCACGTATGGTAATGTACTTAGGCTCATAGTCATTCTCGATATCGATTCCCAACTGGCTTTTCGGCAAATCCCTCACATGTCCGTTGGAAGCAGCCACCTCATAATTGCTTCCCAGGAATTTCTTAATGGTTTTTACTTTTGCCGGTGACTCCACAATTACAAGATATTTTGCCATTTTCTGTCTCCTGTACGTCATAAAATAAAACTTCTATAAATATATAATAATTAAAGATACAAACAAGCATTTGCAGCTTAATGCTACTTTAATTGATTGATATAAAGGCTAAATCCAGTCCACTATACACCAAATTTTTGTGACTTGCAAGTCTTTCTCTTCAAATTTCCCTTGGATTTATTTTTGTTTGACCATACAGGACCTGGTTTTTGCTATGCTGAACCATTGCTGAATTGAATTCGGGTTTTCTTCTACCATTCTATTGAAGTCACTGAAATTTAGAACTTTTTACATAATAGTTTTTACTGATTTCCACAACCACTCCTTCCAACTCCAGTTCCATAAGCCCGGTCAATACCTGGGACAACTCATAGGGAACACGACGGCACAAATCTTCAAGAGAGATTGGCGCCTGTTCCAATTGTTCATATAAATATCTTGCTTCACAGGATAACTCCAGCACTTTTCTCTGACAGAAATTCTCTGCCATATTCTCTTTCCCCATTCCCAGTTCCTGCAAAATCATATCTGGCGAATAGGCAATTCCTGCTCCCTGAGAAATAAGCTTGTTACAGCCTTCACTGAGCACATCGCCAACTCGTCCCGGAACAGCAAAAACAGATCTCCCCTGTTCCAGAGCAAAATCTGCTGTAATCAGAGAGCCACTTTTGAGACGTGCCTCCACCACCAGCACCACATCTGCCAGTGCACTGATGATACGATTTCTGGCTGGGAAATGGCGGGCAAGAGCCGGCATCCCCTCCGGTTGCTCTCCCAGAATCCCCCCCTTTTGCAGAATCTCATCATATAATCTCCGATGAGATTTAGGGTAACAGCAATTCACATCGTTGGCCAAAACAGCAAAGGTGGGAGTTTTCCCCCTCAGCGCCCCGGCATGGGCTTCTCCGTCAACTCCCAGCGCCAATCCGCTTATAATCTGTACTCCTTCCTGACTGAGAATTCTGGCAAATTCCCCAGCTATATTTTTTCCGTAATTGCTACAGGATCGGGCACCGACGATAGCCACTGACGGAATATCATCTCTTGGCAATTTTCCCTTTACATAAAGACCCGAGGGCATTCCCAAAAGCCCCCTCATACGCAAAGGATAACGTTTGTCAGATTTCTTAATATAAGTAGCTTTCTGTTGTGGGAGCATCTTTTCACCTCCAATATTTCTTATCCAGCATGCGATATGCCAATGCTTCACTCAAATGTTTCTTATGAATCACCTCTTCCGCCTCCAAATCCGCTATGGTTCTGGCTACCTTCAGGATCCTGTGATATCCTCTGGCACTCAAAGACAGAGTGGTAAAGGCCTGCTCTATCATTTTCCTGGCATCTGGTGTCACGGGACAATATCGATCCACATCTCTCCCCTTTAAATCAGAATTAAACAGAATCCCACCATTGCCGTAACGCTTTCGCTGAATAGAGTGGGCTTTGATGACCTGCTGCCGCAATTGAGCCGAAGACTGGCCGCTTCGCTCTCCGGTCATCTCCTTCCAGGAAATAGCCGGAGCCTCCACACATAAGTCAATACGGTCCAGCAATGGCTGGCTGATTTTATGAAGATATCTGTGAATTTCCCTTTGAGTACAAGTACAACGGTTTTGATCCGGAAAGTATCCGCAGGGACATGGATTCATGGCTGCCAGAAACATAAAATTGGCAGGAAATGTGAACGTACCATTTACACGGGAGAGATGAATACAGTGTTCCTCCAGCGGCTGACGAAGAATTTCCAGACTGGACTTGGAAAATTCCGGAAGCTCATCCAGAAAAAGCACAGAACGATGTGCCAAAGTCACTTCCCCTGGCTTTGGAATTCGGCCGCCTCCTGCCAATGCCTGAGCAGAGGATGTGTGATGAGGAGATCGAAAAGGGCGTGTTCGTATGATAGGTTTATCTGGAGGCAGCAATCCTGCTATACTGTAAATCTTAGTGATTTCCAGACTTTCCTCCATAGTCAGCTCCGGCAGAATTGTAGGAATTCTCTGAGCCAGCATGGTCTTTCCTGCCCCCGGAGCACCGATCAGAAGTAAATTGTGCATTCCGCTTGCAGCAATAACCGCAGCTCTTTTTAAAGATTCCTGACCGCAGATATCAGAAAAATCCACATCATAGCCCACCGGCTCCTGCTCCCAGTTCCAGGTACTCTTCTGATCTTTTAACTCATGAAGCTTATTCAGTTTTTGAATCATCTCAGGCAAAGAGCTGACGCCGATGATGGGAATCCCCTTTACCAGCTGACCTTCCTTTAGATTCTTTGCTGGAATCACACAAGCTCTACAGCCCTGCTCTTTTGCCATCATAACACTTGGCAAAACTCCCGACACACCCCGTATTTCCCCATTCAGGCTGAGTTCCCCCATCATCATAATATTTGCTGCCTGTTCTCCTGGAATCTGCCCCAGAGCCGCTAAAACAGCTCCTGCCACAGGCAGATCAAAGCCCGCTCCTTCTTTTCGGATATCCGCCGGAGCCAGATTCACAGTAATCTTTTTGGGTGGAAGCTCAATCTGAATATTTTTCAATGACGTCTTCACTCTGTCCTGAGCCTCTTTCACCTGAGAAGAAACATATCCCACCATAGAAAAGGAAGGCAATCCATCACTGACATCCGCCTCCACCCGCACAGGAACTGCCTCCATACCAAAAATAAACGCTGATAATACACTACTGAACATACATGTATCCTTTCTTATTTTTATAGTTATATATTTCATTGTTGAAAAATTTGAAGCGAATGCTTCGGAAATTTTTGATGTGATGTAACAATTTCTTTGAAAGCTCCTTAATCACTTTATTTTTCTCCTGAAGCTCTGACTCATATTCCCTTCGGCCCTTATCCTGTGCATTCTTTATCATTTCTTCCAGTCCTTTACACATATCTGCTTTTCCTCCTTCTTTCTGCTTCCTTCACATCATGCGGACATACAATCTGACGCCCCTGAAAAAACAACCATTCAATAGATCTGCAATTCTTACTACATCCTTCAGATATTCTTTCTAAGTTACGTCTTGTCTCAAACAATCCCTCCTTGTCTTGCGGATGCAATCTTTTCCTTTTCCTTTGCATTATTATGCAATTTTACATAGAAACAGTCAATTTCAGATTTTATTCTATGCACTCTGAATTTGCACCCACACTTGCTTTGTTAGAAAATTGAAAAATTTGGCGATTCGCCGGATATGATATAAATTCCCCGGTATTTGAATCCAACCTGAACTCTATTTTGTTCATGCCAGATCGTTTGCAATTGCGGCTGCAGAAGAATACCAGGCCCTTAGATTTGCATATACAGGAGATATATTTTTTATATAATAT
>CAMQZX010000260.1 GCA_947039785.1 uncultured Lachnospiraceae bacterium
GTGGAGAGTTATGCCCTTTTACAAAATCAGAAAATAGTTTTCTTATTCAACGACTCAAAGCCCACTCGGCATTGATACCGGTGAGCTCTGATCAAATCCTCCTATGAAATTTCCTACTCTGTTTAATGGGTCAAATTCAGAGTACCCAAGAAGCCATCTTAACCTCCCGAATTCTCACTTTTGACTTCACATTCTATAGAAATTTCACATTTTAGGACGTGACCAAAACGCTCGAAACCCGCATAAAATCAAGTTTTTTTCTTGGTTGTCCCTATTATATTGCTATTGCCTCATCTCCTTCACCAATGCCACAAATACGGAAGTTTAATTCTTCAGAAGCAGTAGCTGAGTTAAGGCAAACCACCTTCATGCACAACAGAGTTCACCGTTGCGTTGAAAATCATGTTTCTGTATATCGTTTTTGTCCAGGAGTTACTCCAGCGAGCTTAACATCCATATACAGTGCAGCGGTCAGGCAGAAAGAGCAACACAGAGCGAAACTATAATTCCGGTTCCAGAGTCATAGCAGCCTCTTTCAACAATATCTCATAGATCTCTTTCTTACTCTCATCTCCATCATCCACCTTAGGACAATAAGTAGGCACCATTCTCCCAACCATCTCACATATATCTCCCCGATTCTCATAGGCAGCCATCATCAATTCCTCCAACTGCCCAATGAATCTCTCCATATCAAACGCAATGGGGCATCCGATATGTATCAGATGATTTGGAGTGGTCTTCATACCTTCTTCTTCCATCAGTTTTTCTTCATAAAGCTTCTCTCCGGGCCGCAACCCAGTATACTCAATCTGAATATCAATTCCAGGCTTGTAACCAGACAGCTTAATCAGATTTCGGGCCAGAGTATCAATCTTCACCGGAGATCCCATATCCAGCACAAAAATTTCCCCGCCTTTGGCATAGATACCAGCCTGAAGCACCAGACTTACTGCCTCCGGTATCGTCATAAAGTATCGAATAATGTCTGGATGGGTGACTGTAACCGGACCTCCATGTTGAATCTGTTTCTTAAACAGGGGTATTACAGAACCGTTGCTTCCCAAAACATTGCCAAACCGCACTGCCACAAACTCAGTCCTTGCGCCATTTGTAATCTTCCAGCCTTTTTCAATATGCCCATCCTCATCCTCTGCATGAGCATACAATGCCGGCAGTTCTCCTTCTCTGCCGTCTTTAATCATCTTATCGAAAGTCTGAATGATCATCTCACACAGACGTTTACTTGCTCCCATGATATTCGTGGGATTCACAGCCTTATCTGTGCTGATCAGCACAAAGCGCTGACATCCATTTTTCATTGCTGCAAACGCAGTCTTATATGTACCAATCGCATTATTTTTAATAGACTCACAAGGACTTGTCTCCATCAACGGCACATGCTTATGTGCAGCCGCGTGGTAAACCACATCTGGCTTATAAGTTTCAAACACCTTATTAATTCTTCTGCTGTCTCGGACAGATCCGATCAAAACCAGAAGATTCAAATCCGGATGGGTCTCTTTTAATTCCTGTTCAATATCATATGCATTGTTCTCATACATATCGAAGATAATCAAGAGTTTGGGCGAATGCCCGGCAATCTGCCTGCACAGCTCGCTTCCAATGGAGCCGCCTCCACCGGTTACCAATATTGTCTTACCACTCAGATATCGGAAGATATCATCCATCTCCACTTGAATCTGCTCTCTGCCAAGCAAATCTTCAATGGCAACCTCCCGCATGGCCCCCACGGTAACCTCTCCATTTACCATCTGATAAATGCCTGGAAGGCTTTTCATCTCACAGCCAGTCTCTTTACAGATATTTAAAATCTCCCTTTTGTCTTCCGCAGAAGCACTTGGAATAGCCAGGAAAATCTTATCAATATGATATTTTTCCACTGAAGGCATAATGTCATCGCGGTTTCCCACAACGGGAATTCCATCTATAAATCTCCCCCTTTTATTGGAGTTATCATCAATGATGCAGCAAATCTTGTCCGTCATTTCCCTGGACTTGCTTAAGTCTCTTAAAATCATCTGTCCTGCGGCGCCGGCGCCCACCAGCATGACATGCTTGCATCGGCCTTCTTCTATGGATTTCTTTTTATTACTTCGAAGAAGCAGCACAAACCGATAGGAAAAACGTATTCCCAATACCGCCAGAAACTGGATAATAATGCCGAAGAAATAATAAGAAATCGGCATGCGGCAGTAAATCACCGTAATTCCAATAACCTGAACGCAAAAAGTGATACTTGTTGCTATTGCAGTTCGTATCAACTCACTATAACTTGCAAACCGCCAGATACTTTTATACAATCTTGCTGCCCAAAACACCAGGATACAAACAATGGTATAAATCGGGGCAAATCGAATAAAAGCCCTTAAATATTCATCCGGTATCTCCGAAAATCTGCAGTCAAAGCGAAGCCACAAAGCAAAGAAGTAAGCAAAGTTGACCATCAGAATGTCGTAAATCACCAGCCCTGCATTCACAATGTGCCAATGTTCCAAATGTATACGTTTAGTTCTCTTTTCCATTCTCCACTCCCCGAATCAACTAATACTTCTTTCGCATATTTCCGCACAGCCTTATAAACTGTATCTTTATTCCTATCATCAGATACTCCCCCAATTCGGTCTATGCGACCCTTTCATTTTCTTCCTAAAACATCCCTTCTTATTTAAAATAACTTCGAATACTCTCATGACTTTCCATACGCCAAACGTGTGGCTTGTACAAACAAATCATCTTCTTCGCAGACTCCATACAAGCCTGCAGGCGTTATTCAACCCGAAAGCAATCCCATATAGGCATCACTCCCTTTGCAGTTTCCCACTCAATATACTCGCACATTCTGTCAGAGACAGAGCTTTGTATATTAAATTTATAAAACAGTGATTACTTCACTTGTTTCCCAAATCCGTTCAGACATCGTTTTCCCAGGTTTCTTACTGTATTTAAATATGCATTTCCCCGATGCCCGTTTTCGCATTGATATTCCAGATTCTTCCGCTTTACTTTTCCCCCGCAAACGCTGCAGGTGGAGCTGATGTGATACTCATTGACCTCCAGTACCAAGATTCCTTCCTGCCAGGCTTTGTATTTCAGCTTTTCCCGAATCTGTCCGCTTAAATGAAGGGGTGACCAGTTCCCTACTGTTGTCATTACATATTTGGAATAGGTCTCCTGATATTCCGGCAATACCAGAATTTTCGCTCCATGTTTTAAGCAATACTCAATAACCTCTCGACTGAATTTATGAGAATAGAAATCATTTAAATTCTTTAGTTTCAGCCAGTATTTTTGATTTGCTTTGCAGTTGCCGTCATCTCCGGATGCCTGTCTGGATTTTTCAATCTTATCCAGCACATCTTTACAATGGTTTTCGTAAGATCTTCCGCCTCTTATAAAGTTGGGATTCTCCAGTTTCCCATCAACAGTCATACAGCCGCAAATTACACAGGTATCCTGATTTGTAAAAATCACCGGGCAAATCTTTTCATCAGCTTCCATGCGCATTTTTGCATTTCTGCCATCCGGTACCAGCTCTTTCACAGGAATATGTAATTCTATACCTGAACTTTTAATTACTATTGATGGTGACATTGGTTGTGCATTTTCCGGAATCTTATTGCCTGATAATCGTAAACGAAGCCAGCGCCATTTCTCGCCGTTCCAAACCTTCAAAGTAACTTCTGATTCTGTCATGTCCTGATACATTCCTTTATAGAATGTTACTGCTTGATGAAATTGTCTGGTTCGTTGCTGCTGATTCCTCATCAGATAGCTTTTTCCCGCTGCAACTGCTGCATTGATGGCCGCCCTTCGGAAATACAAGGGAACCTTTTTCCACGGAAGCAGGTATGGTACTTCCTGCTTGTCTCTTCCTACAACGGTCAGTTTCTCAAGAGCTCTGAGCAGTTCCTGACTGCTTAACTGTTCTCCTGCCAAATGATCCAAATACAGGTCATAGTAGAATTTAACCAGCTCATTATAAAACTCTTGAGTTTTGACAAGATATTCTACGTGCTTTGTACGCACGTTGAACCTCCTTGTGGTAATAGAATAAAATATGGACTTTCCCATGATGAGAGCACCTCAATGCTGGTTTTTCATCGTAAAGTAGTTTACTTGACGAAAAGAAATGAGGAAATTTTGAGAATTATATAGATAAAATTATTAGCATAGGCATTGGCTGAGGGGATTTTCTGGTAGATTTATATTATTTTGGTACATAATTTCAATAATATATGATAATATAAAGTTGCATTTATGCGATATTAGCATTTACAAGCAGAAGAATTTGTGCTAAAATTGCTCAAGTAAGTATTTAGAACAGAAAAGCACTGCCAAAAGTCACTTTTAACATATGCAAATGGTCTTCTGCTATTCATACACTTTGTAAATAGGTAGATGAATATGGCGGATTCTTCTAAATGCTTATGTGTTTAATCAAAAATATCGTGAAGTAAACTACTTCACGATTTTTTTACCACAGTTCTCGATAACATTGTCTTTTGTTCGACTTTATATTTATCTTTTCCTTCTATTTTTATACTCTTACTTCATATTTTTAAAAGTTCCATCTGTTTTCTCTTATTTTCTAAACTTGAATGTACATAATAGCTCAATGTGATTGTTGTATTGGAATGTCCCATAATTTCACTTAAGGTTTTTATATCAAATCCGGCTTCCACACATAGCGAAGCAAAGGTATGACGCAAAATATGAAAGTTTACATTCCGAATTCCTGCCTTTTGCAGGCATCTCTTAAAAAAGTACTGATAATTGCGCGGCTCTATGAGCTTTTGCGAATTTGTCAGGAAGAATTCCTCTTTATATTCTTCATGATATAGATTCCATAGCACAGATTGAATACTTTGTGGGATGGGTATGGTTCGATGGGAGCAGGAGGATTTTGGTGCATCCATTATTATAGTAGTCTTTTTGTTGGAGACTGTATCCTGAATAGAGATTCTCTGTATCGTATGACGAATATGAATCACTTCTTTTTGCAAATCAATATCTTTCCATTTAAGAGCACAGATTTCTCCCAGTCGAAGCCCTGTATACATGCAAATCAACATACCTGCACAACGATTTTCTTCTGGTACTCTCCTCAGATATTTTTCCAGCTGCCTCATTTCCTCTCGGGAAAGCACCTGCATATCTTTCTTAATTTTTTTTGGAATTACTGAATTATGTGCCAGAGTACCCATCTGATATTCATCTTCAGCATATCGAATAATCGATTTTAAAATGCAGCAAATATCCCTCACGGTCTTATTTCCCAATCCGCCTGACTGGTCTAACCGTCCATGATTCAGTTTATCATATACAAAACTATTTACTTTCGACGAATTTAATTCACCCAGAGTTAATCCTCCCATTTCAGGTTCTATATGATTAGTAATCACTCGGTAATAATTCGCATAAGTGGATTGCTTAATACAAAGTCTCTTCATATTAAGCCATTCACTGCAAACTTGGGAAAATAGAATTTGTTCTTGATTCATAACATTACACCTCACTATCTTGATTCTGTCTCTTATACACATCTCCGAGCCCACGAGACTACGCTGCATCGG
>CAMQZX010000261.1 GCA_947039785.1 uncultured Lachnospiraceae bacterium
GATATACGATACTGCTCATATTCATTTACCTCCTGAACGGGCTAAAACCATGCGGCAATGACTGCCACAACCACCGTCACAATAATAATCACAAAACCAGAGGAAATTTCCTTCAACCCCGGCACTACGGAGAACAGACCGCTCAAAGCCATGGCACTTGCCACCACCGCCAACACGGTTCTGTTCTTCTTGGAAGGCGGAATCACGATGGCAAGAAACATGCCGTAAATTGCAATTCCCAGTGCACTGGCGATAAAATCCGGCATCAGGCTTCCTGAAATTGCACCCAGAAGGGTTCCAAGGGTCCATCCCGGAATAGCCACTGTCATCGCCCCATACATATACCAGGGATTCAAATCCCCTTCCACTGCACTGCTGATTCCAAAAATCTCATCTGTAACACCGTGGGCCATAATAAAACGATGAATACCGCCAGCCTTCTGGTCCACCTTCTGGGACAACGAAAAAGACATAAGGCAGTAGCGCAGATTGATTACCAGCTGAGTCAGAGCCATTTCATAATAAGGCCCTCCTGTAATAATCAGATTCAGCCCGGCAAACTGACCTGCAGAGGTCAGATTGGTCAGAGAGATCAACACAGCCTGCCAGATACTTAAGCCCCCGCCCACAGACATCATTCCGAATGTAAAAGATACGGCAAAATATCCCAGACAAATAGGAATGCCATCCTTCATACCATTTCTGTATTGTTTTCGATTCATAGTTTCTCCCCTGCTGTTACCTGCGGCAGAACCCCGCCTTTTGACAACAGCATATGTATTTTACTTACAGGGGACGCGGGAAACAGGGAGCCTGATATCAGCTCCCTGTTTCCACGTCCCCTTAGACACTTGTATTCTTCTATTTATAGTATCACTATTTCATCAGAATTTAAAGACTCTGCTCCAACTTCTGAATCATTTCGTCAATATGTTCTTTCTCAATCACCAGAGGCGGAACCAGACGCAGCACATCACTTCCGGCAGAAATTACTAAAAGGCCATTGGAAATTGCTTTGTTTACAATTTCCCCTACAGGTCTTCCTGTGACCACCAGTCCCTGCATGAAACCTTTTCCACGACGTGTTTCCAAACAGTCATGTTTATCCACAAGCTCATCCAGCTTCTGCTCCAGATATGGGGATAACTCACGAACGTGTTCCACAATCTTGTCCTTCTCAAAGATATCAAATACCTTGCTGACTGCGGCGCAAACAAATGGATTTCCGCCGTACGTGGTTCCGTGATCGCCTGGCTCCAGAGAGTTGGCGGCCAATTTCTCATTGAGGACAAAAGCGCCTACGGGAACGCCGTTTCCCAGAGCTTTGGCACAAGTCATGATATCCGGCTTCACGCCGTACTCCTGCCACGCAAAGTAATTACCGGTTCTTCCCATTCCACACTGAATCTCATCCAGAATCAGCACAATGTCCTTCTCGTCGCAAAGCTGGCGGACGCCTTTTAAGAACTCCGGATCTGCCGGGTAGATTCCGCCCTCTCCCTGAACTGTTTCCATAATAATAGCACACGTCTTGTCTGTCACCTGAGCCTTAACGCTCTCCAGATCATTGTAATCAGCAAATTTCACGCCCCCCATAAGAGGCTCAAAGGGCTCTCTGTAATGTGCTGTTCCTGTTACAGAAAGTGCGCCCACACTTCTTCCATGGAAGGAATGATTCATGGCAATAACCTCAAATCCGGCATGGCCAGCCTTGTTGTAGGCATATCGTTTGGCTGCTTTTAGGGCGCCTTCAATGGCTTCTGTACCGCTGTTGGTGAAAAACACCTTACTCATACCGCTTGCCTTTAAGACCTTCTCTCCTGCCTCTGTCATAGGATCATTGTAGTAAAGATTGGATACATGCATCAGCTTGTCCACCTGATCCTTTAATGCCTGCTTATACTCCTCATTGCTGTATCCCAGTGCGCACACAGCAATTCCGGCTGCAAAATCCAGATATTTTTTACCGTCCACATCACACAGATATACGCCCTCTCCTTTGTCCAGAACAATCTGGAACCGATTATAGGTATGTAAAATATTCTCTTCTGATTTTTCAATGGCTTTATTTGTCTTCATTATAATACTTTTCCTCATCTTCCCTTAAAATTGCTGTACCGATACCTTTGTTGGTGAAAATCTCCAACAGAAGACTGTGGGGGATACGTCCATCCAGGATATGAACTCTGTTTACACCCTGCTCAATGGCTTCGATACAATTGTTCAGCTTGGGAATCATTCCGCCGCCGATGTTTCCATTTGCCATCAGTTCCTGCGCATCGCCAACGCGCAGCTCAGAGATTAAACTGTCCGGATCTTTCGGGTCACGATAGACACCTTCGATGTCAGTCAGGAAAGCCAGTTTTTCTGCATCCACCGCCTCGGCAATCTTGCAGGCAGCATCGTCAGCGTTGATGTTATAAGACTGAAAATTGTCATCCAGACCGACCGGACACACAATTGGCAGGAAATCCTTCTCCAAAAGGTCAAAAAGAATCTTAGGATTGACCTCCTTAATATCGCCCACAAAACCGATATCCTGACCATCAGACAGCTTCTTATCTACCTTCAGAAGTCCACCATCCTTGCCGCTGATGCCTACAGCCTTAACACCCAGGGACTGAACCAGAGTTACCAGTTCCTTGTTCACTTTGCCAAGTACCATCTCTGCCACTTCCATGGTGTCTGCATCTGTGACACGAAGGCCGTTGATAAAACGCGGCTCCATCCCAACCTTGCCAACCCAACGGCTGATTTCCTTGCCGCCGCCGTGAACAATGATAGGCTTAAATCCTACCAACTTCAGAAGAACCACATCTTCGATGACATTTTTCTTCAGCTCCTCATCTACCATGGCACTTCCGCCGTATTTTACAACCACAATTTTTCTATTGAATCTCTGAATGTAAGGAAGAGCCTCAATCAACACTTCTGCTTTATCCAGATATTTTTGCTTAACCATGTTACTTTCCCTCCTGTGTATTTTTTATACAGCGATATCTTCAAAGGAGACTCCCCCTGAATTCTCTTTTGAAGTTTCCCGCTGCTTCTTTCTTTTATCCGCTCTTAAGAACGGTAATCTGCGTTGATGCTCACATACTCATGCGTCAGATCGCAGCCCCATGCGGTAGCCTGGGCATCCCCCATTTTCACATCGGCAATGGCTGTCACCTCTGGCTCAGAAAGGATCTTGGTTGCCACTTCCTCACTGTAGCCTGTGGAAACACCATTCTCAATAATCTTCAATTTACCTGCGGCACTCTCAAAGTACAGATCCACTTTATCCGGATCAAACTGAGCACCGGAATAACCCATAGCACATAAGATACGTCCCCAGTTGGCATCATGGCCATAAATGGCAGCCTTGGTCAGGCTGGAGGTCACAATGGATTTGGATAAAATCACTGCCTGCTCTTTGCTCTCGGCACCGATTACTTTCACCTCAAACAGAGCGGTACAGCCTTCACCATCTCCTGCAATTTTCCTGGCAAGGCAGGTATTGATATAATTCAGAGCCTCATAGAACGCCTGGTAATCTTCATTTTCCTCAGTAATTTCCGGGTTTCCTGCCATTCCGTTGGCAAGAAGCAGCACAGTATCGTTGGTGGAAGTATCTCCATCTATAGAAACCATATTAAAGGTATCCTCAATGCTGGCGCTCAATGCCTTCTGAAGCAGTTTCCTGGAAATGGCAGCGTCTGTCATCACAAAACCAAGCATGGTACACATATTGGGGTGAATCATACCAGAACCTTTACACATACCGCCGATGGTTACCGTCTTTTGGCCGATTTCTACTTCCACAGCCACTTCCTTTTTCTTAGTATCAGTGGTCATAATGGCTTTGGCTGCTTCCGTACCTGCTTCTGTAGTGTCTTTTAACAGAGGAGCCATAGCCTCAACTCCTGCTGCCAGCCGCTCCATGGGAAGCTGCTGACCAATGACGCCTGTGGAAGCCACCAGAACAGATTCTTCGGAAATATTTAACGCCTTAGCCGTAACTTTTGCAGTTTCAGCGCAATAACCATATCCCTCTGTTCCTGTACATGCGTTGGCAATACCGCTGTTGCACACAACTGCCTGTGCTGTCAGCTTGTTATAGACAATATCCTGATCCCACTTTACAGGAGCCGCCTTTACCACATTGGTGGTGAAGGTGCCTGCTGCCACGCAGGGAACTTCACTGTAAACAAGAGCCATATCCGTCCGTCCTTCTTTTTTGATTCCTGCCGCTGTGGAAGCTGCTGAAAATCCTTTTGGGGAGGTAACGCCTCCATCTATTATTTTATAACTCATCATTCTATCTCCTTATTCCTTAGAAAATCATAGGCAGAGTCAGAAGCCCCTCAGACTCCTCCATGCCAAACATCAGGTTCATATTCTGGATTGCCTGTCCTGCTGCACCTTTTACCATATTATCGATGGCACCCATCATGACGATTCGATTGGTTCTCGGATCAAGCTTAAAGTTTACATCCACATAGTTGCTGCCCTTCACCCAACGGGTCTGCGGAAGCACATCCTTCTCCAGCACACGGACAAATCTCTCGTTCCGGTAATATTTGTCATAAGCTGCCTTTACTTCTTCATAAGTAACATCTTTCGTCAGAGATGCATAGGCCGTCACCAGAATTCCTCTCTCCATAGGTACCAGATGCGGTGTAAAATTAATCATTACCTCTTTGCCTGCCGCATAGCTTAACTGATCCTCGATTTCCGGTGTATGTCTGTGGTTAGTTACACCATATGCTTTGATGCTCTCGTTTACCTCGCAGAACAGGTTATCCACCTTGGCTCCGCGGCCTGCACCTGTAGTACCGGATTTGGCATCAATGATGATGGTGTTGGGGTCAATCAGTCCTTCCTTAACCATTGGGTAAATGGATAATGTGGAGCAGGTTGGATAACATCCAGGGTTGGCGATGAGCCTTGCCTTCTTGATGTCCTCTCTGTTCACCTCACAGAGACCGTAAACTGCTTCTTCTTCAAACTGAGGAGCCTTATGCTCAATGCCGTACCACTTCTCATATTTCTTGATATCCTTAATACGGAAATCGGCACTCAAGTCGATAACCTTGGTCTTTGACAAAATGTCTTCATTTACAAGGGATGCGCAAAGCCCCTGGGGAGTTGCAGTGAAAATCACATCCACTTCCTCAGCCATTTTACTCATGTTGTCATCCATACATTTGGCGTCTACAATTTCAAAGGTGTTATGATATACATCGGAATACTTCTTATCTACATAACTTCTGGAACCATACCATACAACCTCTGCATCTTTATGTCCCATCAAAAGCCGAACCAGCTCCGCCCCGGCATAGCCGGTGGCTCCAATAATGCCTACTTTAATCATTTTTCATTTCTCCTCTTTTCTACTACAGTATATTTATGGTTGATATACCTAAAGCCAGTTAGGTTATTACCCATCTTGTTGCTTAAACTATCTATATTTGTAATGATTGCCTGAAAATCTCCAAAGAAGCTTGCATATGGTATAACTTCACTGCCGCGAAATCCTCGCTTTTTATATAATATAGGAACTGTCTCTTATACACATCTCCGAGCCCACGAGACTACGCTGCATCG
>CAMQZX010000262.1 GCA_947039785.1 uncultured Lachnospiraceae bacterium
CCGATGCAGCGTAGTCTCGTGGGCTCGGAGATGTGTATAAGAGACAGTCCAGAAGATATTCGTAAGTTCTCTGAACCGATGAAATGCTCATTTTTTCCTTGGTTGTGTGAATATCTATAATATCCGGTCCTATGGAAACACAGTCCAGATCTTTGATTCCGTTGTAGAAAATTCCGCATTCCAGTCCCGCATGAAGCGCCTGGACAACCGGCCGCTGCTGATACATTTGCTCATACACTTTTACCATAATCTTTTGTAATCTGGAATTTTCCTTATATTCCCATGCAGGATAAGTTCCGGCTGATGTATAATCGCCCCCCAGAAATTCTGTCAGATACTGGATTTTTGATGCTACATAATCTCTGGCAGATTCAACCGAGCTTCTGGGGGCAGAAGATGCTATGAACGATTGCGATGTCAGCTTTAACACACCCAGGTTATTGGAAGTTTCCACTAATCCTGGAATCACGCCACTCATCTTCTGGACACCATTTGGAATATGATTCAAATAGAATAAAATCTTCTCCAAATCGATGGGATGAAGCACTGGTTCCTTGCGTTCCTCCTCCACTGTGACATGGATAGACAGCTCCGGTTCAATTCCCATATATTCCCTGCGAAAGCTCTCTTCCAGCTTTTTGATCTCACAGTGCAGAAATTCCACATCTTCTCTCTGTACAAGAAGCAGCACACTACACTCTCTGGCAATGGCAGTTTCCTTACCCCCGCCAGAAAGCTCCGACAAGGCGAAATCTGTCTTTTCTCTCAATTCATAAAGGGCACGCCCCATTAACATGTGAGCATTGGCTCTGTTTTTGTGGATTTCTGCACCGGAATGGCCGCCCACAAGTCCATGAATTTTCATTCTCACAGGTACTCCATACCCTTCCTGATAACGAACGGGAAGTTCACTGTTACTGGAGGTTCCTCCCGCACAGGAAATGAAGAAAATCCCTTCCTCTTCGGAATCCAGATTGATCATGGTTTTGCCTTCCAAATGGCTAAAATCCAATGCATTGGCACCCAGAAGGCCAATTTCCTCGTCCACAGTTAATACCACTTCCAAAGGCGGATGAACAAGACTGTCATCTTCCAAAATGGCAAGGCAATACGCCACCGCAATTCCGTCATCACCACCCAGCGTGGTTTCCCTGGCCTGGATGTAATCCCCCTCCACAAAAAGCTTCAGACCTTCTTTTGTAAAATCATGGCTGCTGCCTGGCGTCTTCTCGCAGACCATATCCATATGTCCCTGAAGGATCACAGGATCACTGTCTTCATAACCCGGACTTCCTCCTTTCTTGATGATTACATTATTGCTCTCATCCTGAATACAAATAAGACCCTTTTCTCTGGCAAAAGTTACAAGGTAATCGCTGATTTCCTTGGTATTGCCGGAACCATGAGGAATTTTACATATTTCTTCAAAATAATACAGCACTCGTTCAGGCTGAAATTTTTCTAAAACTGACATCTTTCACAATCTCCTTTATTCCTTATATTTTAATAATACCGCTTTTACGGGCTACATATACTGTATCAAAGACTTTTCCTGGAAATGACGGTTATGAGAAAATATCGCAGATTATTTTTTACGCTGTTTTTGCTGCTTTTTTTATTCTATATGCTCTTTGAACCCGCAAAAACACTGGAGGGTTCCAGAAATGGGCTGCTTTTGTGGTTTCAAACTTTGCTTCCAACCCTGCTACCTTTTCTTATTCTGTCCAATCTTTTGCTGAATACTCAGATGATTCCCCGCCTGCTGCGCCCTTTGCAGCCTCTTTTTCACAGAGGATTCGGCCTGGACGTCTACGGAGGATATGCCTTCATCACAGGATTGTTCTGCGGATATCCCATGGGCGCCAAAGTCACTGCAGACCTCTACGAAACAGGACAGATTCCCAGAGCAGAAGCTGATTATTTACTTGCCATCTGCAACAATCCAAGTCCTGCCTTTCTCATTACCTATGTCATTCATGAAAATTTGAATACTGTCCAAAATACGGGACAGATTCTGCTTTTATTTTACGGAAGTCTGTTTTTATCTACTCTGGTCTTTCGATTAAACCGGCATATTCATACTCCGGCCCTTCAGGCCAGCAGTATTACTTACAAAAAAGAGACACCCCATCCACTCTCCCCAGGAGAATTGATCGATGTCTCAATTATGAACGGCTTTGAAACCATCACCAAACTTGGCGGTTATATTATCCTGTGTTCCATCGCTGTCACGGCACTGAACCTGATTCCTGAAGTCTTCTCGCCAATCCGCCTTCTGTTAAGTACCACTATTGAAATATCCACAGGAATTCATACCATTTCACTGCTTCCATTCCCGTATCACACGAAGCTTCTTTGGTCGTTGTGTGCCTCCGCCTTCGGCGGATGCTGTATCCTGCTGCAAACTTACAGTGTGATTCGAAAAAGTGGTCTGTCTTTGCGGCCCTACCTGTCCGGAAAACTTACACAGACCATAATCACTGCGGTGATCTTCTTAATCTTCTAAATCATCCAGGCCATCCTCTTCTTCCATATCAAAGGAAGGGTTAGAGTAGGCTGCTGCCTGTGCAGTCTGCGGAGCAAGCTCACGCCTGTTGGAAACAATCACATCATTGCAACTCTGCAGGGAATCAATAAAAATCTTATATTTACTTCCTGCATCTTCCAGTGTAGACGTGATCACACCCTGAATCGTAGCCATCATATCATCCGTATAAGTAATGGCGCTGAGACGGATATTGTTGGCATCCTGTGTAGCATTATCCAAAATATCCTGTGCCTGCTTATTGGCACTGTTGATGGTCTCATTGGCCTGGGCGTAGGCTCTCTGCATTACCTCATGCTCTGTCACAAGCTCCTGTGCCTTGGCTTCCGCATCAGCGATCATGGCGTCTGCTTTAGCCTGGGCATCCTCCAAAATGGCATCCTTATTGCTGATAATCTTCTGGTATCTTTTAATTTCATCAGGTGTCTTCAAACGAAGCTCGCGCAGAAGCTCCTCGATTTCTTCTTTATTTACAACAATCTTTGTGGTAGACAATGGCTGATATTTACAACTGTCTACATATTCTTCGATTTCTTCAATGATTTGTTCAATTCTGCTGCTCATAGTACACTCTCCTTATTTATTGTTTTTCCTCGACATGTATTTTTCCTGTAGTGCTTCTGCTACAATTGGTGGAACAAACTTGGAAATTTCTCCATTAAAGGCATTTACTTCCTTCACAATCGTAGAACTCAAATATGCGTACTCCAGACTGGTGGTTAAAAACATGGTGTCCACATCCGGAGCCAGCACTCTGTTCGTCTGCGCCATCTGCAGCTCATATTCAAAATCTGTAATTGCCCGCAATCCCCGAACAATCACCTGTGCACCGCATTCTCTGGCAAAATCAACGGCAAGGCCGCTAAATGCCTTTATCTTTACATTAGGGATTTCTAAAGTAAGCCTATTTAGTATATTAACACGTTCTTCCACAGAAAACAACGGACTTTTTGCAGAATTATTTAAAACACCAACAATTACCTCGTCAAATAAATTGCCGGCACGTGCAATCACATCCAGATGACCATAGGTAGCTGGGTCAAAGCTGCCTGGGTAAACTGCTACTGCCATTTTTATTCCTTTCTCTCAATGAACACATGGGCGTTCGTTTTGTATTTTTTATATTTTTGCATCTGAAATCCAAGCTTATCCAGATAGTCAAAAGAAGTCTTTAAATCAGCTTCCACTACAATCAAAGTATCCGGTCCGGCAAGGGAAGAAAAGGCAAGATACTCTAAGATCTCCTTCTCAATCTCCTGCCCATAGGGAGGATCCATAAAAATGCAGTCAAAGCATTCTTCCCCTTCCAGCATACGCAGTGCACTGAGAGCATCTGTTTTCATAATTCTGGCATCCTCTGCCAGACGGGTAAATGTCAAATTACTCTTGATGCATTCCACCGCTTTGGGATTTTTCTCCACAAAAACAGCAACAGACGCACCACGACTCAAAGCTTCGATGCCTATGGCTCCGCTGCCGCTGCACAAATCCAGGAATCTGCAATCACACATATAAGGCTGCAGAATATTAAATAATGTCTCCTTAGTCCGGTCTGTGGTAGGACGAGTGTCCAGTCCCGGAAGTGTCTTCAGAGGCAATCTTCTTGCCTTTCCAGCGATTACTCTCATTTAAATTAATCTCCAATCCAGGTCTCCTCTTGCAAGTCCTAAGATCAACATCTCTGCAGTGGCAATGTTGGTTGCCACCGGAATATTATACTGGTCACAACATCTGGATATTTTCTCAATATCCGGTTCCTTGGGATCGACCATCAATGGATTGTAAAATAAAATCACCAGATCCATGTCGCCCCGCTCGATCATCTCCATAAATTGTTTGTCACCGCCGATACTGCCTGCAAGAAACTTATGTACATGCAGACTTGTAACTTCCTCGATTCTGCGTCCTGTGGTACCAGTTGCGTACACTTCATGTTTTGCAAGTATATTCTTATAGGCAATGCAAAAGTCTTCAATTAGAACTTTTTTGCTATTGTGTGCAATTATACCTAAATTCATAGTACCCTCCATTCTTAATTTTAACGAACTAATTATAACAAATAACTAAATGAAGTGCAATTAATTTTCCTATATTTATACATAATTAATAAATTGTTCTTAATTATGAACAAAACAAGAAAACCACAAATTTCCAGACTAATACCGAAAAGAAAAAGACATACTACCATCGTAACACAAAAACACATTACAAAGGAGGCAACAATATGTCAAATCGTTCTTCAAACACAGCAGCAGTACCAGAGGCAAAAAGCGCATTGGATCGCTTTAAATTTGAAGTGGCTAATGAATTAGGTGTACCTCTCAGTGACGGCTACAACGGTAACCTGACTTCCAAACAGAACGGAAGTGTAGGCGGTTATATGGTGAAGAAAATGATCGAGGCACAGGAAAGACAGATGTCCGCAGGTCAGGGCACTCAGTTATAATCCGTTGCGTAAAAAACAATTCCGAAAACGCAGAGCTGATGCAAAAGTAATTACTTTCGCATAACATCTGCACAAGGACGAAAAAGCAAAGACCGTATAGAAGGATGAGGGAAATCCAAAGATTCTCACGCATTCTCCTATACGGTCTTGTTATGCTCAATTGTTCATATGCAGAATAGCTACATAAAACAACGATTATAATTCAATGCTGCCGATCACATCACCGTTGATCACATAGTGAGCCATATTTTCTTCCGGCTTGATGTATACTTTCAGATCGATCATATCGCCTACTTTTCTGCCCATCTCTTTTGTCCAGATCGCTTTGATTTTATCCACAACATCTTTCTCGCATACTTCCTTACCCCAGTACTGGATATATACTTCCTGAGTCTTCTTTGGAGCAGATTTTCTGGTAGTCGCCTTTTTCGTTGTAGTTTTCTTAGCGGCCTTCGTTGTCTCGCTTGCAGCAGCCTCAGTAGCTTTAGTCTTAGTTTCTTTTTTTGCGGTTGTCTTGGTAGCCATAATAATGCCTCCTTACTTTTTAAACCCTGTCTCTTATACACATCTGACGCTGCCGACGAAGCTAGAAGTGT
>CAMQZX010000263.1 GCA_947039785.1 uncultured Lachnospiraceae bacterium
TTGTAGCGTAGTCTCGTGGGCTCGGAGATGTGTATAAGAGACAGGAGTGAGGTGGGGCTGGTGTTCCAGTATCCGGAGCATCAGTTATTTGAAGTAGATGTGCTGACAGATGTCTGCTTTGGTCCAAAGAATCAGGGATTAAGTGAAGAAGAGGCAAAGAAGCAGGCCAAAATCGCTCTGGGTCATGTGGGATTGTCTGAGGAATATTATAAGAAATCTCCTTTTGAACTTTCCGGAGGCCAGAAGAAGAGAGTGGCCATCGCTGGTGTTCTTGCCATGAATCCGAAAATCCTGATTTTGGATGAGCCTACAGCAGGGCTGGATCCAAGGGGGCGTGATGAGATTCTGGATCAGATTGCAGAGCTTCACAGAACGAGAGGAATCACTATAATACTGGTGTCTCACAGCATGGAGGATATTGCCAAATATGTGGAGAGGATCGTTGTGATGAATCACGGAAAGGTGGCATTTGACGATGCTCCCAAGAAAGTTTTTTCTCATTACAAAGAGTTGGAGAAAATTGGGCTGGGAGCGCCGCAGATTACTTATATTATGTATGATTTGAAAGCGCGGGGATTGGATGTAGATACCACCGCGACTACAGTAGAAGAGGCGAAGGAGAGCATTTTGAAAGCTCTGGACCGCTGATAGAAAGGGTTACGGATGATTAGAGATATAACATTGGGACAATACTATCCGGCTGATTCCATTCTTCACAGATTGGACCCTCGTGTGAAATTTATAGGAACGATGGCTTTTGTGGTTTCCGTGTTTGTATTTAATTCTTTTCTTGGCTATGGAGTGGCGACGGTGTTTCTGGCTGCTATGATTGGATTGTCCAAAGTGCCTGTTAAGTTTATGTTCAAGGGTTTGAAATCAATTTTTCTGATTTTGATGATTACCGTGGTGTTTAACCTTATTTTGACACCAGGAGAGATTTTATGGAAATTTGGTATCCTTAAGGTTACAAAGGAAGGTTTGATTCTGGCGGGAAAGATGATCATTCGCCTTACGTATCTTGTGATTGGCTCTTCGATTATGACACTGACTACTACACCGAATCAGTTGACGGATGGATTGGAGCGCCTTATGAAGCCTCTTTCTTATGTGAAAGTGCCAGTACATGAAATTGCCATGATGATGTCCATTGCACTCCGGTTTATCCCCATTCTGTTGGAGGAGACTGATAAGATCATGAAAGCTCAGATTGCCAGGGGTGCAGATTTTGAGAGAGGCAATTTGATTCAGAAAGCCAAGGCTCTGGTGCCGCTTTTGGTACCCCTTTTCATCTCGGCCTTTAGACGAGCCAACGACCTTGCCATGGCAATGGAGGCCCGCTGCTATCATGGAGGCGGCGGACGGACTCAGATGAAACCCTTAAAATATAAAGGGCAGGATTACGCAGCGTTGGTTTTACTGATTGTGTACCTGGCGGTTAGCATTGTTTTTCGGGTTCTTGGGATTTAAGATATAGAGGTGGAAGTTAGACACAGGGGAATACAACGTGATAGATGACGGAGAAGAATTATGAAACGAATAGGATTGATTGTAGCATACGATGGAACCCAATACTGCGGATGGCAGACACAGCCAAACGGAATTACCGTTCAGGGAGAGTTAAACCGCTGTCTGTCAGAGCTTTTGGGGACGGAAATTGAGACTATGGGAGCCAGCCGTACAGATGCGGGTGTTCATGCCATGGGAAATGTGGCGGTATTTGATACAGACAGCCGGATTCCGGGAGAAAAATTTTCCTTTGCATTAAACCAGCGTCTTCCTGAGGATATTCGGATTCAGTTGTCGGAAGAAGTAGAGCCGGATTTTCATCCCCGGTATTGTGAAAGTGAGAAAACTTATGAATACCGTATTTTAAACCGGACCTTCCCGGTGCCCACAGAGCGGTTATACTCTTATTTTTATCACTATCCTCTGGATATCAATAAGATGCGGGAGGCAACCACTTATCTCATCGGCCAGCACGACTTTGCCAGCTTCTGCGGAGCGAAGGCTCAGGTGAAGAGCACCATACGGATTGTCACCGGTATTGAGGTCTATCGAGAGGGAGATATGATTACCATTCGAGTGTCCGGAAGAGGCTTCCTCTATAATATGGTAAGAATTATTGCGGGAACCTTGATTGAAATTGGAGCAGGACAATATCAGCCGGAGAAAATGAAAGAAATCCTGGAAGCAAAGAATCGGGAGGCAGCTGGACCCACAGCTCCTGCCTGTGGATTGACCCTGATAGGCATACAATTCTTGTGAAAATTTTAGGAAGAAAATTGGGAAATACTTATTGACACACACGGATTCGTGTAATATAATTATTCAATGTGACTGGGAGCTTCAGCCACAGTAATTTTGTTGGAAAATACTCGATCCAATGCCCCGGTAAGAGTGTTTTACATGTATAAATATGATAGATGTGTACAATTTAACAGGAGGGAAAACCATGCAGACTTATATGGCTAATCCAGATAAAATCGAGAGAAAATGGTATGTTGTTGATGCTACAGATATGACATTAGGACGTCTGGCGTCTGAAATTGCAAAAGTTTTAAGAGGAAAGAACAAACCAGTGTTCACACCTCACATTGATACAGGCGATTATGTAATTGTAACAAACGCAGAGAAGATTAAAGTAACAGGTAAGAAATTAGGACAGAAGATTTACTACCATCACTCAGACTATGTAGGTGGAATGAAAGAAGCTACATTGGCAGAAATGTTGGCAAAGAAACCTGAGAAGGTGATTGAGCTTGCAGTTAAGGGAATGCTTCCAAAAGGACCTCTGGGAAGAAGCATGATCAAGAAACTTTTCGTATATGCTGGACCTGAGCACAAACATGCTGCACAGAAGCCAGAAGAGTTAACATTTTAATGAGGAGGTAAGGTAAATTGGCTAACGCAAAATTCTACGGAACAGGAAGAAGAAAATCATCAGTAGCAAGAGTATATCTTGTACCTGGAACCGGTAAAATTACAATCAATAAAAGAGATATCGATGAGTATTTAGGATTAGATACATTAAAAGTTATCGTTCGTCAGCCACTGGTAGCAACAGATACTGTTGACAAATTTGACGTATTGGTTAACGTACACGGCGGCGGATATACAGGACAGGCTGGTGCCATCAGACATGGTATTGCAAGAGCACTGCTTGAGGCAGATGCTGATTACAGACCAGTTCTGAAAGCAGCAGGTTACCTGACTCGTGACCCACGTATGAAAGAGCGTAAGAAATACGGACTCAAAGCAGCTCGTAGAGCACCACAGTTCTCAAAGAGATAATTTCTCTACAATTAAAGAAATCGGTAAAACCCTTGAAAATCCAGTATTTTCAAGGGTTTTCTTTATGTTTATAATGTTCTTAAATGGTTGAAAATTGTGGAAAAAAGCGGTCTATAGCACTCAATAGCAACCAAAAATGAGGCCATGAAAACTTGTGTCTTATATAAGACTATGATATTCTAAGGAAAAGACCGAAAGTAGGGGTGTTATGAACAGGACAGAATACAAAAATAAACATAGGAAAGAGCATTATGATTCCCTGTTATTTGTTTTCCCTAAGGGTGAGAAGGATAGAATTAAACAGGCAGCCAGTGATTTAAAGATGTCCGTTAATGAATACCTGTATGCTCTTGTATGTGATGATCTGGCATCCGGTAAAAGCAAGCTGGGCGAGAAGCTGAACCCAGAATTTACAGAGGAGCAGCAGAAGTTACTTGATAAATGGCAGGTAGCACAGAAATACCGGGATATGATTCAGAGAATGTATGTTGATACCATTAATGGAATGAATAAGCACTACACAATAGAATTGAAAAAGGGGTATATAAATGATGTGACGGGCAGCAGACTGATACAGTGTGATAAGACCGCCGAACTTAGGAGAATTATAGTAAAGTCACATAAACGATGAAGAGCCGGAATTAACCGACTCTTTTTCTCTGTAACGTCATATTTTATTAATTGCTTCTATGAGATTTGCTATATCCACATGGGTATATACAGAGCGTGTAACGTTTGCACCCTTATGGCCTACAATCTGCTGAATAAGACGCTCATCAACTGCTGCCTCTGTCAGTAGTGATATACAGGTGTGCCGGGTATCATGGGGTGTGTGTTTCATTTGAGCGGCGTTCATTAAAGGTGTCCAGTAGCTGTCATAATAGTTTCTGTATTTGAAGTCTGTCCCATCTGGCGTTGACAGCAGATATTTACAGCCATTCAGATTGTACCAATATTCAAAGAATGGATATACTTTATCTGCAATCGGCACCCTACGAATACCAGCAGAGGTCTTAGATGCCGTTACATCAAACCACCGTTCTGAGAGATTTACATTTTCTTTTTTCAATTCAAGAAACTCAGATATGCGGACTCCTGTATAAATCAGCATAAGAATAACCGTATAATAGATGTCGGAATCTTTTAAATTCCAAAGTATCTGTATTTCATCAGCAGTAAAGCGTTCTCGTTTACGGGCATTCGGATTTCCAAAACCTGTGAGATCAATATATTTGGACTTGTCCCGGTCTGGTGCAACAATATCATGCTGTATTGCGAATTTGTATAGCTGACCAACAAGTATTTTATAATCTTTAAGAGTAGGGGCGTTCTTCTCTGAGCAATCCGCTATATTCTGCCATTCATCTAAATACACATTGGCAAAGGGCTTATCCTGTATAGGAGTTAAGAGATTAAATGCAGCTTTGTATTTTTTAATAGTTCCGTCTTTTTTCCCTTCAAAGTGTTTTGCAGACCATCTCTCATAAACTTCTTTAACAGTAGTAGTTTCGGGAAGAGCAAGCGGATTTACTTTAAAACGTGCCAAAGCCACAACTGCTTCTTCACGAGTTTCAAAATATCCAATAGTCTTTCTGACTTGCTTTGCTTTGTATGTGACTGGATCAAGTTCAAAACCAGTAGTAGCGACAGCTCTGAACGGCTTTTTTGATCTTCCTGTATTATAAATGCTACCGGAACCATTGGCGGCTCTGGTAGGACGTTTGTGGCGTTTGGAACGTGATTTTGTATTTGTAACGGTATTCATAGGATAACCACAATGGGGACAGGAGATTGCCTTGTCAGAAACAGTACCTGAGCATTCGGGGCATTTGATAAGTGCCATTTAGTCACGTCCTTTCCGATTCTGCGTATGAGTGTTCTTTTTGAATCGGTCAAGTGCCGTCTTGATATCATTTAAAATCGAGGTTTCTACTAGTGATGAAGTCAATTCGATCGATAGCATTTCAGCATTATCGTCATTTGTTAAGATGGGTATATACCTCTGTTCATCGTAATTTAAATCTGTAAGTGTATAATCCTCAACACGACCATCATAAATGTCTGTTACATTTATGTCGAGTTCTTCAGAGTTAGCTTTATCTGAAAGTCTTATTTTTTTTCCTTTTTTTATCAATCCACATTTGTTATCCGTTGTTCTGAAAGAAATGTAATCAAGAGGTGCAATTCTGAATGCATTAGATTTCAAATATTGACTAATTAGTCTAAATATTGATGGATGATTTTCGCATTTATAATTCGATACATAAT
>CAMQZX010000264.1 GCA_947039785.1 uncultured Lachnospiraceae bacterium
TTAATATACGTTCCCAGAAGGTAAAATCTCATCGCGGTCACAAGCCCCATACCCATCAGCTGAATACTTTCTGCGGGCTTTTTGCTGTCGGACATGTCCTCTGTTTCTTTTCTCATTAATTTTCCGTTTCCGCTCAACGAAGGCTTCACTTCCCCAAGCTTTGCCAGCATACCGGCTGTCACGATTGCGGTTACATTGCCAAGTGTGGATGCAGGGATCATTCTGGAGATGATACCGGCTGCATCTACATTTAACGCTTCCGCATACATTCCGGAAAGCGGTACAACGCCTGCGCCCATTCCGCCTCCCATCATCGGGATTGCAACATACATGATTGCATCCATAAACCCGTATCCCATAAGCATCCCGACAACTCCTACGGCCAGGATTGCCATAGCCATCGCACAAAGTGCCACAGGAAGGAACCGGATTGCGGCGCGCAGAAGAAGTGTTCTGCTCATTCCGAGAATGGAGCCTGTGATCAAAGCCGCAATATAGAAATTCAAAAATCCCGTGCTGTTCATAAAAGCATCTACATTTTCAATCACAATATCCGGGATCATCCCCGCATAAACCAGGCCTGCGGATGCGAAAATACAAACAATGGCGCCGCCGCCCAGATAAGTTTTTACAATCGGGAAATTGTTCCCAATGATATTAAAAAGTCCTCCAAAAACCATCATCACCAGGAATGCACCGATCATTCCGCCCGGAAGCCAGCCCAGCATCATCGCCCCAAAAATAAGGGCAAAAATCCCCACATACAATGGCAGTCCGATTCCATATATCTGGATACTGTTCAATTTCTCCCTTATTCCCATAGTGCCTTGTTCTTTTTCTGCGAAAACAGTCCTTGTCATCTGCATCATCCCTCCTATTTTGTCATATTACTGCGGATTGCTTCCTCAGCTACCGCTTTTGCCACTACTTTTGCCACTCTCGGATCAAAGGCGTCAGGGATAATATACTCCGGGCACAGGTCTTTCTCTTCAATCAGGCCAGCCAGTGCCTTTGCCGCCGCCATCTTCATCTCTTCCGTGATCGCTTTTGCACGCACATCCATAGCGCCGCGGAACAGCCCCGGAAATACCAGAACATTGTTGATCTGATTCGGGAAATCCGAACGGCCTGTTCCAATGATTTTTGCCCCCGCTTCTCTTGCCTGATCCGGCATGATCTCCGGGGTAGGATTTGCCATTGCAAAAATCATTGGATTCTGGTTCATGCTCTTTATCATGTCCTGCGTGACGCTGTCTGGTGCGGAAACACCAATAAAAATATCTGCTCCCTTCAAGGCGTCTGCCAATGTCCCCTCTTTCCGGGCAAGATTTGTCAGTTCTGCCATTTCTTTTTTTACAGGGTTATTGGCGTTTGCTTTATTGATCATCCCCTTCCTGTCGCAGAGGGTAAGATGGCGGAATCCATAGTTCAGCAGCAGTTTTCCAATCGCAATTCCCGCCGCGCCGGAACCATTAATTACCACTTTACAGTCCTCAACATTTTTCCCTGTGAGCTTCAGGCCGTTGATAATAGCTGCTAGTACTACAACCGCCGTACCATGCTGGTCATCATGGAATACCGGAATATCCAGAGCTTTTTTCAGCCTGGCTTCAATTTCAAAGCACCTCGGTGCGGATATATCCTCCAGGTTGATGCCGCCAAAAGTAGGCGCAAGACGGATTACTGTTTCCACAATTTCATCCGAATCCTTTGTGGCCAGACAGATCGGAAATGCATCCACATCCCCAAATTCCTTAAAAAGAATTGCCTTTCCCTCCATAACCGGCATGGCCGCCTCCGGGCCGATGTCCCCGAGACCGAGAACTGCGGTTCCATCGGAAACAACCGCAACCAGATTTCCCTTTGCCGTATAACGATATGCCTCCATTTTGTCTGCCGCGATCTTCCGGCACGGCTCTGCAACTCCCGGCGTATAGGCTGTGCTTAAATCATCCCGTGTCTTCACAGCCACTTTTGAACGGACTGCTACTTTTCCTTTATTTTCCTCGTGCATCTTCAAACTTATCTCATTAAAATCCATTTTCTTTTCCTCCAGATCTTTTATTTTTGCCGTTTCGTTTTTTGGTAAGCCAAGCATAATGGAAAAATTTCTGTTTGTGAAGTTTAGGAAAGTATTAAAACCTTTTGTAAGTATTGTAAATGAAAATCATGTTGTAGCGGCGAAACGCCTGTATTAAAATAAAAGAAAAAATTCTGCATTCGGGAGAAAAACATGAAAGAAAAAACAGGAAAACACCGCACAGTTTTGACGAAAATTTACCGCTATAATCTTATCCTGGTCCTTGCAGCCGTTCTTATCTCCGGTATGATCAGCCTGTATGTGTCACTGACCATCCGGCAGCACGACCTGGATACCATGATCCGCAGCCTTTCCTGTACGGTCGCAAATATGGATATTACAAAAAAAGCTTTACAGTCAAAAGCATGGAACAGTACCAGTGCAAAGGAATTAGCGAAAGAACTGGATCTTATCTCCAGATCCTTTGAACAGGCCGATCTCCTGGTCGTGTGCGACACACAAAGCACCAGGTATTATCACAACGACCACTCAAAAATCGGAAAACAGTTTCAGGGAAATGATCAGGAAGAACTGTTAAAAGGAGCAGAACCATATATTTCAGAAGCTGAGGGGACACTTGGAATGCAGAGGAGGGCTTTTTGTCCCGTAATGGATCCTTCCGGGAAAATCATCGGATTTGTCATGAGCTCCGTACTGACCTCCAGCCTATCCAGAATACGCAATCACATCATAAATATCTTTCTTTGCCTTTTAGTTGCACTTATGATTTTGGGTATTTTTCTTTCACGAACTGCCATGCATAGAATCCGCAAAATCTTAATGGGATATCAACCGGAAGAATTCCAGAAACTCTATGTAGAGCGCACAGAAGTAATGGATTCCCTTGAAGAAGGAATCGTTGCCATAAATCAGGAGGGAAATATCATCCTGATGAACATGGCAGCACGGAACATCCTTAAAATTCCGGAAGATAAGACTGCTGAAGGGACATCCCTGTCAGAACTTTTCCCTGATGCACGGCTTCAGGAAACTTTGAAAACAGGAAAAGCCGAGTACAACATGAACCAGATCATACAAAAGCAGACAATCTTATCTTCCCACATACCGATTTTTCATAATGAAAAAATCGTTGGTGCCGCTGCCGTCCTGCGAAACAAAACCGAGGTAACAAAGCTGGCAGAAGAACTGACCGGGGCCCGCTACATGGTAGATACCCTGCGAGCATTTAACCATGAATTTATGAATAAACTACATATTATTCTCGGATTTCTGGAAATGAAAGAAATCAGCAAAGCCAAAGAATATATCTTAAAAACCAGCCTTGTTTCCGGTGAATCGGTAAGCCAGATTAGCCGCACGGTTCCTATCTCCAACCTGGCAGCATTATTGATCGGAAAACTGATCCTAGCTTCCGAGTTGGGAATACAGTTCACCCTGAAATCCGACAGTTATTTTTATCCGAAGGCAACATCGCTTCCTACGGATTGCTATATTACACTAATCGGGAATCTTCTGGAAAATGCCATGGATGAGTTGAACAGTAAAGAGTTTCCTGTGAAAGAGGTTAAACTGGGGATTTATTCGGAGGATGGCCATACCATGATCACCTGTGAGGACACCGGGAACGGAATTCCTGAAGAAATCCTTTTTTCCCTCTATGACCGGAACACTACGACAAAAGGGGCCGGACATGGCACCGGATTTTTCCTGATCCGCGAAATCATTGACTGCTATGACGGGACGATTCACATTGATACGGAACCCGGAATGGGAACTGCTGTCGAAATCGTATTGCCCGTATAAGGAGAAAATTTATGAAAACATATAAAGTGATTATTGTAGAAGATGACCCTATGGTTGCGTCCATTAACCGCCAATACTTACAGTCCAATCCCGAACTGTCCATCGTGGGGAAATTCCGTAACGGACAGGATGCACTGCTTTTTCTGGAAAAACATCCTGTGGATCTGGCTGTGATCGATTATTATATGCCCATTATGGACGGACAGCAGTTTATTCTCAACTGCCATGAGCAGCAGATCCCTATTGATATCATTATGATCACTGCAGCAAACCATGTACAGGAGGTATCCCGGATACTGCAGCTTGGTATTGTGGATTATCTAGTCAAGCCCTTCACATTTGATAGATTCCAGATGGCCATTGAAAAATATCTTGTTATGAAAAAGGTTCTGCGTCCTGACACACAGTTAAGCCAGGCAGAGCTAGACAGGATCATGTCCCCCAGCGCTGTTCCAAATTCCCAGCAGCTCCTGGAAAAGGGTCTGCAGGAACAAACATTAACGCTGATCCGCAATTACCTGTGTGAACATCCCGGCGTTTACCTGAGCAGCAACGAAATTGCCGGTCAGGTCAGACTATCCAGGATAACCGTAAGAAGATATATGAATTACCTATTGGAAAACCATGAAATTGTAAGTCAGGTAGATTACTCTACCGGGGGACGTCCATCCATAAAATACAGGAAGAGCTGACAGGCCTTCCTGTATTTTAACCCAACTATCTATCTTCCCTCTCGGTTTTCCCCCAAATATTTTTTAGGGAGAGAAAATCGCATCTCAACTTTTTTCTCTCCTCCGCATTTTCAAATTTGGGGGATTGCTGACAGAAGAGAAGCATACTATTGGAACTCTGCAATTTTATCATTCTCTTTCTCTGTTTTTTGCGGTCTCCAAATATGCCCGAACTTCATTGACATTATGCTCCCTCTGTGCAGATCGGTTCCAAAAAACAACTGCACGTATCCTTTGCTCAGTAGCCTGATATCCAGCTTCTTGTATTACATTAATTACTCTCCTTTTCATCTCATTTCCGTGTTCCAGCGCATCCGTAATAATCGCTTCTAAATATTCTGGCTTGCGTTTGTCTCCTAAATCTCCAAATATCGCACTTGCCGCCACTAACGCGGTTCGCATATATTGTGCATTGTCCTTAAACAAATCGCTGTCTATATAAAACCCTTTGCTTTCAATAAACTGGCTCCCAAATGTAACTATCGTGCGCGTGTTGCCTTCTCGATATGGATGCACTTTCCAAAGTTCGGCAAGATATTTTGAAAATTTCTTTGCCACTTCTTCAATACACGCCTTTTCCCAGGCATATCGGCTCATTTTATCCAGAACGTAGGAGGCATCCCTTTCAATGTCAAAACAATCCGAATATTCGATTGAAATCCCGCCCAGCGCTGGCTCTGCCTTTTCAATGTTGATAATTCTTACTTGGCCTGCCCATTCATAAATATCCTGAAAAATGTAATAGTGCATGTCACAAAGTGCTGCGAAGTCAAAACGGCTTACAGATTCTTTTGTTACAAGTTCTGCAAGCCGTATGCTCGTATATTCCGCTTCCATACAAGACAATTTGCTATCGTCTCGTATATTCGCAAAATTTTTCAATACTTCTGTGTGTGGATATACATATGGATCAATCATAGCAATCCCTCTATTCTTTCATTTTGTATTTTTTATCCAACACTTTACGC
>CAMQZX010000265.1 GCA_947039785.1 uncultured Lachnospiraceae bacterium
GTAGAGCAGAGGACTGAAAATCCTCGTGTCTCTGGTTCGATTCCGGAACCAGGCACTTTATATGGAGCATTAGCTCAGTTGGTAGAGCACTTGACTTTTAATCAAGTTGTCCGGGGTTCGAATCCCCGATGCTTCACTTTAAAGTATCGGTAAAATCAAGGGTTTTACAAAAATAAAAGCACTCCATGACGGGGTGCTTTTTAACGTTGACTAACATTTGCATAACGTTTCTTTTTTAGTAAGATATTTTTCTTGTGTGGTGTGCTCATCCAATGATTCAAGTTCCTCTATGTCATCATCTTATTTTAGATATAATTGTGCCATGCTTTCAAATAGAGAAAGTTCAGCTTCTGACATCAAATTTTCAAGTCCAACATCCAAAGCTGAAGCAATGCGGCGAAGAGTTTCTATCTTGGGCTTATATTTATCTTGTTCATAACCTTGAATTGAAGCAATAGAAAGCCCTGCCTTTTTTGCTAATTGTTGTTGCGTCAATCCAGCTTTTTTTCTAGCTGCTTTTATGCAATTTGATGTGTTCATCTTACACCTCCTAACTATTTGATAATATAAAAATGCAAATAGAAAACTATTCATTTGGGTTTTTCCTTTGATAATAATCTGTCTATTCTGCCCATAACCCCTCCTTTTTAACATAATCAATAGTGGCTCTGGATACTCCAGCCACCGGGATGGTGTGCAAGAAGTTTTAGTGGCTGGCTTACGTAACGATTTGAATTCCTTTGTGGAAAAAGACTGTATTTGTATGTATATGTTGGAAGGAAAGGAGGGCATTCTTACGTTAGCCGATACTTATACGGCTTCTTCCCCTGTTACAGAAAATGAAAAAAGGGTTTTTACTATGCTGGCAACGGCAATTGGCACTCCATCGGAGGACCTTGTAAAATTATTCGATAACAATCCCTTTTTTCCATCGTAATATAAGGACTTCCATGCTCTACCTGAGTCTGAGCCCCCAACGTACCTTCCTCCAGTTTCATAAACTGATTGTTCTGATAGACATATCTCTGGGTACCTGCAAAAGCCTCCTGAATTAACAATCCGCTATTTTGGACATACTCCATATAAATACTGCTAGAATCTGGCGTCTTAGTAACACAAAATCTGACGTTAGCTGGAAAGGCAAGTATCATTTAAAATATCAATATTTGAACAGATAATAATTGAGTAAATGCTTGTTTGATGTTATTATATGAAGAGAGTTATACAGTATCAAAAGATTCTTAATATCTTCTGGTTACTGTTTATTAGTCTCCGGGTCTGGAAAATCCAGATCTGGAGTTTTTGGCGTCTTTTGAGGAAGGAGATGAATAAGCAATGAAATGTCAGAATTGCGGAAGAGAGATGGGCTGGGATGAAAAATACTGTACGAATTGTGGAGAACCTGCTAAAGAGCAGTATCATGATAAGGTGGTAATGCCTTCACAAAACGGAAAAAATAATGGAAAAGTGGGAAATTCACATCAAACAGTAAAACAAAATAGAACAAATGATTCTATTTATATGCCAAAAGAATATTCAAATAAGCCACCCAAAAAAGAAAAAGGCTCAGCCCTTTTAATTGGCGTATTAGGGGCTGTTGTTTTGTTACTTATTGTTGGTATTATTTTTGGTTTTGTTAAACTTATTCAATTGGAGAATGCGGATGATGCAGGTCAGTCGGAAGATATCACAGAAAATGTTATGATAGAAGAGAGACTGACAGAAGAAAATGAGGGAGGCGAAGCAGATTCTGGTATAGAGACGAGTGACAAAGTTGTTTATGAAGAGCATCACTATCAATTATTTGACAGTGGAAAATTAAAGTGGACAGAAGCGAAAGCAGAATGCGAAGCGTTGGGTGGACATCTGGTTACGATTACTACGCCAGGCGAGGAAGAATTTGTTGAGAAACTAGTTAAAGAAGGAGAAAAAGACTTTTATTGGCTTGGTGCGTGCGATAGTGACGAAAACCCCAATATATATTATTGGGTAACTGGCGAAGTATTTAGTTATCATAACTGGGCTCCAGGACAACCTGACAACGGAGATTGGGGTATTGGAGGATATGAAAATTATATTGGAATGTTAAGAGTTGATAAGTATGGTGCAAAAGCATTTGCCTGGAATGATTTTAGAGATAACCCAAATGACAGTCGCGGATATATCTGTGAGTGGGATAATTAAAGAGCATAATAATAAAATTCTTCCTAAGTTTAAAAGAAATATAGAAGGGGGAAGGACATGGCATTACCAACTCATATGAATACATTACTTGCTGGAAATGTGGTGGAATGGGTTCGGCAAAGCCGGAATTTGAGACAGATGAAGAACATAGCTATTTTATCACAAGGCTTTTTATACGTGATGGATTTGAAAATGTCATAGAAATATCAAAGCAAAGGAGAAAACCACATGGAATTTTTAATCTGCGACTACGAAGTAGTACAAATTGACGGTGACTACGCCCATCTGCGGCGTTTGGACATGCCGAATGAAGAGCTGAAGCTGGTTGCCAGAGCACTTCTGCCGGAGGAAATTATGGAGGGAAGCAAGCTGCATTACGAGATGCTTCAATATGAATTGATTTAACCCACATAAATATAAGGGAAGCCTGGAGCATGTTTGAAAAACAGATTTGTTCTAGGCTTTTTATCATGTTGAGGGATGAATAGAAGAGAAAGCACATATTAATTATTATATATCCGTTTGATACTTGCGTAACAGGTTTCCATGCATATATAATAAAGTTATGAAAAAATAAGGGAGGAATCCATATGCTGCATACTATTTTTTTGAGCGCAGGAGTGGACATTTTTCTGGCACTTTTGTATCTGGTAGCGATTGTTGGGGGGATCATCATTTATTTTACTTTCTTATCCAATAAAAATGAAGGTAAATATGCAGGCTGGAAGGGGGAGCTGTATGATTTTCTTTCCTTTCGTAAATTGTGTATTGAAGGTGTTTTGAAGTTGTTTTATATGATTACAGTCTGTGTCATTTGTATTGTGGCACTGATTGTGCTGTTTGGAGGCTTTTCTTATTCGCTGTCCTTTGGAAGCTCATTGGGAGGTTGTCTGACTATCCTCATCCTTGGTAATTTAGGGGTCAGGATTGTTTACGAATTGCTGCTTTTAGCAGTATTAATCTGTAAGAATCTTTTTGAAATTAATAAGAAACTGGGTGGTGACACTACTCAGACACCCATTTTCGTAGATATCCAGAAGCTGTCCTTGCCCAATGCAAAGCCTATACATATTGATTTATCCAAATTTAAGAAGAATGCTGATAAGACATATTGCAAACATTGCGGCGCAGAGATTGATGAGGACGACGCTTTGTTTTGTACGAAATGTGGGAAACCCAGATAGAGTTGGCTGGGAATTCTCTTAAAAGACTTTCAGACGAGAAAGGTAGGAATCATTATGACGAAACAGGAATACAGAGACTGGGAGATTATGCTTCAGGAACTAAAAAAACAGGAAGAGGAACTGGATGCAGCCAGCAAAACCAATTATCAGGAACTGGGACAGCAATATTTTGAAAAGATGGGAGATGACATTGATCCATCTTTTCAGGGGATTGTGGTTCAGATTAAGAAGAATCAGGAAGCTATATCTGACTTAAAGGAGCGGATGGATGAGGTTGAGAAAAAGCTTTCGGAGCCTGTGGAAAACAATTGTCCCAACTGCGGTAAAGTGATGGAATCCACTGCGAAGTTCTGTTCTGAGTGTGGTACAAAGCTGACAGATGAGATTGTCTCACCTGCAGTTCAGGAAAAAATCTGCAAAAAGTGCGGCAAATATTTAAAACCAGATGCCCAATTCTGCGGAAGATGCGGCAGTCCTGTATAAGAATATAAAAAGGTGTCAGAAATTCAAAAGTTGCGGATGGTACAGTATAAACTTATGAATTTCTGACACCTTTCCTTTTTCCTAATGACTATATAATTAACTCATCAGGGCAGTCTCCACTTCTATGTGGCAGAGATATAAGCGGTGCATAAGGTGATTGCCTGTTTTGTACCATTATGCGTTTATACTTTATTTCTTCCGCCAGGTAATCGGTGCCAACAGCACCATCATTGGGAAAATCTCCAAACGTCCGGTCAGCATGTTGAACATGAGAACATATTTGGAAAGATTGGAGAACAGATCAAAGTTTCCTGTTGGACCTACAAGATTAAATCCGGGACCCACATTTCCCAAAGTAGTGGCAACAGCTGTAAAGTTGGTGCCAAAATCAAAATTGTCCAGGCTGACCAGCAGCATGGTCAGGAAAAAGATAAATAAATACGCAATAATAAATACATTAATGGAGCGCATTGTCTCGTGTTCTACCTGACGACCGTCCATGTTGACTTTTTTGACTCCATGGGGATGGACAACGGAAAACAATTCTTTTCGCACGGTTTTTAACATGATCAAGACTCGTGAAACTTTAATTCCACCGCCGGTGCTGCCAGCGCAGGCCCCTATGAATATCAAAATCAGCAGCAAATACCGTGACAATTCCGGCCACAGATCATAATTCGTGGTGGTATATCCAGTGGTTGTGATAATGGATCCTACCTGAAATGATGCATGAAGCAATGCTTCCCGAACAGTGGGAAACAGATGCCGGATATTATAAGTAATAATCAGAGTGGTTCCCACAATAATTCCAAGATAGGCTCGTACTTCTTCGGAACGGACAATCATCCGAAATTTACCACATAAGATTAAATAGTAAATATTAAAATTCACTCCACATAAAATCATAAACACAGTGATGATAATCTGTAAATGGGGAGCGTAGCTTGCAATGCTGTCATTTCTAATACCAAAGCCACCGGTTCCGGCAGTACCAAAAGAAAGAGTGATGGAATCAAACAGCGGCATTCCCGTAGCTGCCAAAAGCACAATTTCCACGAGTGTGATCACTGTGTAGATACCGTACAGAATCATGGCAGTGTTTTTTACCTTGGGGACAAACTTTTCCACGGAGGGACCAGGGCTTTCTGCTTTCATCAGATACATGCGGTGTCCGCCGTTCATGGGGAACACGGCCAGGACGAATACCAGAACACCCATACCACCAATCCAATGGGTGAAGCTTCGCCAGAACATACAGCAGTGGGACAGCGCTTCCACATCAGAGAGGATACTGGCTCCAGTGGTGGTAAATCCTGATATGGATTCAAATAAAGCATTGGTAAAGGAAGGAATTTCCCCGCTGATATAAAACGGCAGTGCCCCGAAAATACTCAGCACGATCCAGCTTAGTGAGACGGATAAAAAGCCTTCCAAAGCATAAAATACATCACTTTTGGGTTTTTTGAATGACAAAAACGTTCCCAAAACCAGACATAAAACCATGGTGACTATAAAGGCATAAGTACTTTTTTCACGATACAGGAGTCCGGTTATAATCGGAAGACTTAGAAATAATCCCTCGAATTTTAATACAATCCCTAATATCTGTCTCTTATACACATCTGACGCTGCCGACGAAGCTAGAAGTGT
>CAMQZX010000266.1 GCA_947039785.1 uncultured Lachnospiraceae bacterium
CTATAATAATACAAATTACTCTATTTTATTAAAGCTCCAAATATATCTACATGTCGGGAACGGATACAACCTCGCAATATCCATTCCCGACACAGCTCCACATCAACTTTTAATATTAAAATACAATTTTACCTGTTTCATCAAAATTATAGAAGGTTGCCGGCAGCAGATCGTTCGTCTTAGAAATCCAATAGCGTGTGTCAGTAACCACTTTACAATAGCTATTTACATAGTAGTAATCGTCATCAATCTGAATCAGACCTGCGTAGGTCTTTACGCCATTCACGTAGTAATACAACTCTCCATCCTCTTTGACGATTCCGTTCTTTCCAGGATCCGGGGTCGGATCAGGTTTAGGCGGATTAATCATTTTTCCGTCTGCATCAAAATCGTAAAAGGTTGCTGGCAGCAAATCATTTGTTTTAGAAATCCAATATCGTGTATCAGTGACCACTTTACAATAACTGTTTACATAGTAATAGTCTCCATCAATTTGTATCAGACCTGCATAGGTCTTTATGCCATCTACATAGTAATACAACTCTCCGTCTTCTTTGACGATTCCGTTCTTTCCAGGATCTGGGGTCGGATCAGGTTTAGGCGGATTAATCATTTTTCCGTCTGCGTCAAAATCGTAGAAAGTCGCTGGCAATAAATCATTCGTTTTGGAAATCCAATAGTGCGCGTTTGTAACCACCTTGCAGGCACTGTTTACGTAGTAATAGTCTCCATCAATCTGAACGAGTCCCACATAAGTTTTTACGCCCTTCACGTAATAATACAGCTGTCCATCCTCTTTGACGATTCCGTTCTTACTGGTGTCTAATTCATCTTTAGCAGGTGGATCAATCATTCTGCCCTGCTCATCAAAATTATAGAAAGTCTGCGCAAACCCGGTATCATTCGGGTAAGAAACCCAATACCTTGTATTCTTAACAGCGGCATAGTTACTGGTGCTGAAGTAGTAATAATATCCGTCCTCTGCCAAAACCAAACCATTGTATACCTGGCCATTCAGAATATAATAGGTATTATCTCCCAGGACGAACAAACCGGTATGTTGGTACACACCCTTGCAGATTCCATCTTCTCCAAAATCATACCAAAAAAGTGGGTCATCATGGTTATCTCTTTCTTTTATATAATGATACCCTTCATAGCGATTTCCATTATTGTCAAAATAATACTGATTTCCACTAATGGTATACCATTTTCCCTGCACATAGCTCGGACCATAATAATATTTTGTTCCGCTGTCAGTGGTAACCCAAACGCCATGGAGCAGCTTACCATTTTCAAATTCATATACGACATTCTTATAGAATTGATCGGTTTTTCCATTCAGTCCCTTATTTGTCTTTGTATCGAAATAGTAGTAACAATCCTCACCGTTTGAATCAGGAATAAGCCACCATCCGCTTTTCACTTCACCGTTGATTGCATAGTATTGCTCACCATTTGATTGAAACAGGCCGGTTACCCTTCCCTTACTTACACCACTGGCCTCGTTAAAGCTATAGTAATATTCCTTTGTTCCATCGTTAGGGTCAGGAACCTTATGAACTCCCTTGAGTATTACATTGTCTGTAAAGTAATAGGACGCTCCGTTAAGCGTTTTCCAGCCAGTCCATGAAGTGTTATCCAGGATAAACCTATCGGCAAAGGCTTTGTACTCTTCACAGTAGAAATGTCCGCCTGCGGGGTGTACCGTATTCTCCGGTTCCGTATAAGGATAAATATCATACTGCTGTTGGAAAGAGGGTTGGCTTGACATGCTGTACAGTGCATTTGCTCCCAGATAAATATCATATCCAACAGAACCAGAATTTGTAACATTCAGACACTTATCGGTATCCCAGGCGGCATCTTCCTTTATGCCAAGCTTGATACCGCTGAGAATACATATCGGGTTTGCAGTATCCGGCTCAATAGCCTGACCCTGCTTTATCCAGTTGCATTTTACTGTAAGCAGATTATTCTCATCCAGTGTTGCACTCGACTTCTGGAAATAATCATTGGAAACAGTAAGATTGGAATAATCGACACTTAAATTCTTGTCAAACTGAATCTTGACTGTCACCTCTGTCAGTGCGCTCACTCGTTCAGCCAGCTGAAGAAGCATATCCCATGCAGTAATTCCTGAAAGATCTCCTCCGGCAACCATTGACAGCAGCGGCTGGAGTTTTTCCGGAACATCAATGGTAGTCATATCCAGACCAAATACATAGGTGACGTCCATATCTGCACTTGGATCAATCACATGGTAATAATCCGCTTCATTCTCGCCGAAACTGACAAGCTCAGAGTTAGAAACGCTTCTGGTCCATGCGAAGGTTCTGTCACCAGCCGTGGAATTATCAAAATCAAATATAGCTTGATTTTCGTTATACATAGTAATCTTTATGGTTGCGCTAATTGAGTAGTCCCTGGAGAGCATCGCCGTAACCGTCGTACTTTTAAGACCGGAATCTTCGTTACCAGTAAATCTGAAGCCGGTATCGTCAGCCTCAACTTTTCCCGCGTTAGATTTGCTCAGTTCAAGCTGAATATCACTGGGACAGATAGCCACAGGATTTTCCTTATACGTTGCAATCAAAGGCAAATATATGGCTTTCCCGTAAATGGCATTCACGCTATTTTTTGAAAATTTCAGTCCATCCGGCGCAACTACGTTCAATGTCTTTCGCCCAACCACGACATCATTATGCACAAGCTGAATTTCTACATTACCGGTTTTTACTGCAGTAAAAATACCATCCTCAGATACGGATCCAATTGTTTCATCTGAAGACTGCCACACAGTATCTGTAGGCAGTTCAGCTGCATTGCCGGAAGCACTGACTCCAGAAGCGCTGAGCTGTGTTGATGCTCCAACCGTAAGGTAGTCATAATCCGAAGCGATAAGTCCATGATCAAATTCTGTAGAAACAGAGGCCGTGGAAACTACCAGCAATGATGAGCTGACAGAGCGCTCATAGCCGTCTGAGGGACGGTTGACCACACTGATTTCATCGCTGCCCTCTTGCTTTGCCACAAAGGAGGTAGAACCGCCACCATCAAGGTTAATGGCTGTGACGCAACCTGCATCAACCATAATTTGTGCAATCTCCTCTGCGCTTCCTCCTACAGAGAAAGGCTCCTGTCGTCCATCAAGAACCATAAACACAACGCGGCCTTCAGCGGTAATACCGACACAGGTACGCGAATGTCTGTTTTTATAATAGTCAGAGGATGCTGTAACTACAGATTTACCGTTTTTCACCAGGTAATTACTTCCGCCAACGGCTTCTTGTATCTGATCCTTATAAGCCGCATATTCGCTGCCACCACCGATAACAGCTGTACCGTCCTTGAGAATAGCAAAGAAGTTTTCATGGCCGACGCCGTGATACTCAACGCCCTCCATAATCAATGCTCCTTGCGGCGCACCAGTAGTCATATCGTAAAAGTCTGCGTTGACGCCCAAAATGGCGTTATAATTCTCTATGTATCTTTCTGTATCTGATGCATCCGAGTGTCTTGCCTGGGCAGCAGCCATCTGATCGGACACACGTGACATAGCCCATCCCTTAGATGGGTCATTTGCATGGTAATTTGCACATACCTGTACATCATCACGAGCTACATCTACATCTGCAATATAGTAGACGATTTGCTTATCATCCTTGGTCAGCGCATAATTGACTGTCTGAGTAACGCCTGGTGCAAGGGTTGTCGTGTTGGATGAAAAAACAGAATAATAACCTTCTTCCGGCTCTGGTGTAGGTTCAGGATCCACTGGATCCACTTCAACCAGTTTGTCTTTTCCTGTTTCGTAACACCAGTCAGCAAATACATAGCAACAGGCTGTACGCAGTGTTTCTATATTCGACAGCTCAGACAGACTGCGGGAAGCTTCAAGTGCCTGTGCCAGATTGTTACTGCCATAAGATCTAAGAATAGCTGTACGAACCTTTTCCTGTGTCGTATTACCGGGAAATCTGTTATTCAGGAAGAATGCCGCACGGGTTTCATCGGTGAGATCGGCAGTAAAATAGTTACTGAAAATATTGCTCATCCTGTCGCCGCTATTCTTTAATGTGGTATATATATAGTAAGCATCAAGATCACCGCGAAGGTCAAGCAAGCCAAAAGAATGATACTCCGGATCATCGACACCAAAGTAATTCTCATTGATTTCCGTTACCGCATCATCAATCTCAACAGTAGTCATGCCCTTGGAATTTGCGTAATCCATCAAATCACAGATATCACCAGCCCAGCCGCCAAAATCAGCAGTACCTTCATTATTTTTGTAATACGCGATATTAAGCGTTGCAAACATGTGGTAGAAATCTGCTGTTTGGCTATTGGGCAGCACGAAATCACTCATACATCTAAGAGCAGATGCACTGGTTCCGTTCACACTATCCTGTTCTAAAACATAAGAGATGAAAGCATTGTTAGCTTCCCCCGCCATGATATCCCAGTTACCGTCATTATAGCTTTCTTTGCCGGTGCGGATAAAGTTTATAATAAGCAGTGTTGCATCAGCCTTATTTGTCTCGGCGTAAACATCAGCATATCTCTCGAGCACAGCCAACTGTGTCAGGAAATCTGAGTAGTTCGTTATTTCAGACAGTGCAGTTACATCTTGTGTACTATTCCCTGTATTTTTACCTTCTTTGGTTTCTTTTGATGTTTCTCCAACGGACTCTTCGATTTCAATCATATCAAAAGTTTCCTGCACATTTTCTGAACCTTCCGTCTCCTCCGAATCAACTGCCGGAACAGATGAATGATCTGAATCCGTATCAGTATCGACGAATTCTGTCTCCTCTATTGTCGTAATGCCCGCTGCATATGCTGTCATCGGTAGCAACATCGTCAGAAGCATTGCAATAACAAGGAACATTGATAGATATTTGTAGCCCTTTCTTTTAACCATAACAAGCCCTCCTCGTTGTTATTTTAAACTTTATTTTAAATTATCAACCAGATAATTTAAGTCCTCTTGCATTGCGTAAAAGCGGCTTAGCTCCTCTTCGGCCAAATCCACATTTTCCGGTATTTCATAGACACGCAGGCAAACATTTCGCTGTGTTCCTGATTCATCCATCAATCCGCCCACTATTGTTCCGTCCTTATCGTTTCCGATTATAATCTGAAATAAAGGATATGTGGTGTTGCCGCTTTCAGTTTCAAAAGAAACTATCACATTATCATCAGCAGATTCTTGATTTATGCTGATATATTCCCGCCATTGCTCCGGATAATGTAAGTCACCATACTCAGTATGGATAACAAGATCTTCCAATTTTTCCGTATCACCCTTGTCAGGCTTTGTTTCCTCTACCATGCGATCCTTATCGGCGTCTGTCTTCTCTGTTGTACTGCTGCAACCAGAAATAATTATACTGAGAAGGGCCTGTCTCTTATACACATCTGACGCTGCCGACGAAGCTATAAGTGTAGATCTCG
>CAMQZX010000267.1 GCA_947039785.1 uncultured Lachnospiraceae bacterium
GTCATACAAAAAATGGTTCTTTGGATGGAAAAATAGATATCGAAGATTATATTCGTATTTTAAGGCGAAAGGGTTTCCAGGGAATGCTGGTGACAGACCACAATACCTACAATGGTTACCGGGCATGGAAGAAGCTCCATGGACATACCAGAATATATGATGATTTTGTGGTATTGAAAGGAATTGAGTATGATACCATTGATGCGGGACACATTCTTGTGATTATGCCGGACGGTGTTAAACTACGTCTGCTGGAGATCCGGGGACTTCCGGTAAAGCTGTTAATCCGTGTAGTACATCGTTATGGGGGGATTCTGGGACCTGCCCATCCCTATGGTGCTAAATTTCTAAGTGCCATGTTTTCCAAGAAATTGGAACGATCCAAGGATCTGATTCATCAGTTTAATTTTGTGGAGGCATTTAACACCTGTGAATTGCCGGAATCCAACCAAAAAGCCAGAGAGCTGGCCCAGCGTTTTCACAAGCCTGCCTTTGGGGGATCGGATTCCCATAAGGAGAAATATGTGGGCACTGCCTATACGGATATTAATTACGAGATCCGTAATTGTAATGATTTGATTTATGCCGTGAAAAACGGATATGTGGTGGGATGCGGAGGCAAGGAACGAGAGCCTGTCCGTCAGGGAACTTTGTGGCGTTTTATTCCCGTAGCTACGGCATGGAAAGCTTACAATAAAGGCTTAGCTGTCTTGAAATCCCATCACAGAAGAGTGAATGTACAGCAAATTTTTCAATTTAATAAAGCAAAAACAACAAAAAGATGGATACGCTCTCATCGCTGAGAAGATGTATCACAGTCACCTATAGCAAAAATAATTATTAAACAAAAATATTTTTTTGAACTAAATAATTTTGTAAAATAATGGTTGAAAAGGGAGAGTATACATGGTAAACTAAAATCATAGTATGATACTAGAGCGTGTCTGAAAATTCATTTCCGCAATCTGCATCCCCCACTTTGTGTCCTATTTGCCCAAAATTCGGTCAGAGTAGCTTGCTGCGCCTCCATTATTTGAGCCAAATATTCCACAAATTGCGGAATACATCTTGCGGAAAGCAATTTTAAAACACGTTCTAAGGTCAAAAGGTCATGGGTTCTGTATAAGCTGCATGACTTTCTAGCATATGGTATAGGGATAAGGGGTGTTGTGATGTATACTTTTTATGTGAATGAGAAAGAGTATCAGGTAGAGCGTGATATGAAGCTTCTTCCTTTTTTACGGGATGTCTGTAAAATAAAATCGGTAAAAGACGGTTGCAGCGAAGGAGCTTGCGGAACCTGTCATGTATTGATTGACGGGAAGGCCACCAAAGCCTGTATTCCCAGGTTGTCCATGTTGGAGGGAAAGCATATTCTGACTATTGAAGGATTTACAGAAGAGGAGAGAGAAACTTATGTGTATGCATTTGGACAGGCGGGGGCAGTTCAGTGCGGTTTTTGTATTCCTGGTATGGTAATCTGTTCCAAGGGATTGTTGGATCAGAATGACAATCCTACCAGACAGGAGATTGCCCATGCGCTGCGCAACAATATCTGTCGGTGTACGGGATATAAGAAGATCATTGATGCAGTAGAAATTGCGGCAGATATTAAGCGTAATGGCTATAATATTCAGGAATATGATTCTACGTGGAAAATCGGGGAATCTGTACACCGGATTGATGTGCGGGAAAAGGTGCTTGGAGAAGGCGAGTATACCGATGATGTGGACTTGGAGGGAATGCTTCACGGACGTGTTCTGCGCTCCAAATATCCCCGTGCCATTGTAAAGGACATTCAGACAGAGAAAGCTCTGGCGTTAAAAGGTGTGTATGCTATTTACACAGCAGCAGACGTTCTGGGAAGCGTGACGGTAGGACATTTGCGGCAGGACTGGGATGCGTTTATTGCTATCGGACAGGAGACCAGATACATAGGGGATGCCATCGCCCTTGTGATCGCTGAGAGTGATGAGATTGCCCAGAAAGCGAGAGGGCTGATTCAGGTGGATTATGAGGTGTTAAAGCCTGTGACCTCACCTTTTGAGGCTATGGCTGAGGATGCACCGAAGCTTCATGCCCAGGGAAATCTTTTATCCCATGAGCATGTCTGTCGTGGCAACGCCGCAGAGGCTATTGCCAACTCCAAATACGTGGTAAGCGGTAAATTCCAGACACCTTACACGGAACATGCCTTTTTGGAACCCGAATGCGCTGTGGCAGTTCCGAGAGAAGATGACGGTGTTCTTGTGTATACCTCGGATCAGGGAGTGTACGACACGCTCCATGAGACCATGGCGTTTCTGGGACTGGGTGATGACAAGGTGGCAGTGGAGAATAAGCTGGTGGGAGGAGGCTTCGGCGGCAAAGAGGACGTGACTGTACAACATTATGCTGCCATGGCAGCTTATCTTTTGAGAAAACCAGTGAAGGTGAAGCTGAGCCGTCAGGAAAGTCTGGCAGTACATCCAAAACGCCATCCCATGTATATGGATTTCACTCTTGGATGTGATGCAAACGGAATCATCCAGGGAGTGAAAGCCTCTGTAATTTCGGATACAGGAGCATATGCTTCTCTTGGCGGTCCAGTGCTGCAGCGTGCCTGTACCCATGCATCTGGCCCTTATAATTATCAGAATTTTGACATTGATGGCAAAGCCTACTACACCAACAATCCTCCGGCGGGAGCTTTCCGGGGGTTTGGAGTAACGCAGACCTGTTTTGCAGTGGAGAGTCTTCTAAATCTGGCGGCGGAGAAAGTGGGAATCAGTCCCTGGGAAATCCGCTACCGGAATGCCATTCGTCCGGGACAGGAGTTGCCCAACGGACAGATTGTGGATAATTCTACTGGATTGGCGGAGACTCTGGAGGCAGTAAAAGATGACTACGAGAACAATCCCTATGTGGGAATTGCCTGCTGTATGAAAAATGCCGGCGTGGGCGTGGGAATTCCGGATTTTGGACGCTGTCTTTTGGTGGTGAAAAATGGAAAGGTACAGATTCAGTCTGGTTCCTCCTGTATTGGACAGGGATTGGGAACGGTGTTGGTACAGGTGATTTTGGATCACACAGGATTGTCCATCGATCAGATCGAATACAAAGCCTCCAACACGTATTTGGCTCCGGATTCCGGTACCACCTCCGGTTCCAGACAGACGCTGGTGACAGGAGAGGCAGCCAGAAGGGCAGCAGTGCTTCTGGGGGAAGCCTTGGAGAGTAAGACGCTGGAGGAGTTAAACGGTACTCAGTATTATGGGGAATATCTGGCAAAGACAGACCCTATGGGATCTGATGTGCCCAATCCGGTATCCCATGTGGCTTACGGATATGCCACTCAGGTCTGCATCCTCAACGAGGATGGCACAATACAGAAGGTGGTAGCGGCCCATGATGTGGGAAAAGCAGTAAATCCACTGTCTGTGGAAGGGCAGATTGAAGGCGGAGTGGTTATGTCCCTTGGTTTTGCACTGACGGAGCAGTATCCGCTAAAGGACGGCGTTCCCACAGCGAAATTTGGTACTTTAGGGCTGTTTCGCTCCAATAAAGTGCCGGAAGTAGAGAGTATCATTATTGAGAAGCCAGGGCTAAACGTGGCAAATGGAGCCATTGGTGTGGGTGAGATTACCTCTATTCCCACAGCACCTGCTGTTGCAGCAGCTTATTATAAGCTGACAGGAGAATTCCAGTCTGCGCTTCCGCTAAAGAATACTCCTTATTCCAGAAAATAAAGACGTTATATTTTTCAATTTACCAGTAAGTTTCCTTAATTAATAGATAGTTTTCCAAAAGAAACACACACTGCCGGATAGTGGCATCGTCCGGTGTGTGTGTTTCTTTTCGCTTATGATCTATTTTAATCCAACTGAATTTCCTCCAGCTCCTTGTCGGGAAGCTTATGAGTGGAGGTATCTACGAATTTTTTCAGCAGCCTGGCTGTCTTTTTAGGCGGTTCATTGGTTCCTGCTCCTGCCATACAGCCGCCGGGACATCCCATACCCTCAATCAGACATCCATTCATCTTTCCTGCTTTGGCCAGAGCCAGAATCTTCTTACAGTCCGCCAATCCCTCTGCGTGCTCAATATGTACAGGGATATCAGGATAGTATTCCTTCAGACATGCCTCAATGGCACTGGCAACTCCGCCGGCTACTGCATAGCCTCTTCCGGCTCCCGTAGCATTGTGGAGTGAAGAATCCCCCTCAAACTTGGTCAGGTCAATGTTTTTGGCATCGAACATTCCGTACAGCTCCTCAAACGTGATTACAAAATCCACATCGCTTCGTACCGTTCTTCTGGAAGCCTCCAGCTTTTTAGAAGCGCAGGGTCCGATAAATACCACTTTGGCATTTGGGTGTTCCTGCTTAATTTTACGGGCAGTGGCTACCATAGGGGTCAGCTCCTGAGAAACATTGTCGATGATGTCCGGGAAATATTTTTTTGCCAGAACAGACCAGGAAGGACAACAGGAGGTAAGCAGGAAAGGCAATTCTTTGGTATGTACCTTGGTGGCATAATGGTGAGCTTCGGAAATGGCTCCGATATCAGCGCCCAGAGCCACCTCATATACTTGAGAAAAGCCAAGCTCAAGTAGGGCAGCCTTAAATTTCCTCGGAGTTACGTCATCCCCAAATTGTCCAATAAAGGCAGGAGCGACCTCTGCAATAATCTCAATTCCTTCGTTTAAAGCGTGTGCCAGCTGAAAAATCTGGGACTTATCAGAGATGGCACCGAAAGGGCAGCTTACCATGCACATACCGCAGGATACACAATTGTCATTGATAATGGAGGCTCTTCCCTGGCTGTCGCTGGTGATGGCCTTCACTCCGCAGGCACGTTCACAGGGGCGTTCTTTTTTAGCAATGGCATCGTAGGGACAGACGGATTTGCACTTTCCACATTTAATACACTTGCTCTGGTCGATATGGGATTTGCCGTCTACCATGGAAATGGCGCCTTTGGGGCATACCAGCATACAGGGGTGGGCGACACATCCTTTACACATATTGCTGACTTCGTATTTGTTGGGAGCGCAGGCGGCACAGGCGGATGGAATTACCTGCATCAGAGGCGGTTCATAATATTTCTCATCAATGTTGCTGGCCTCAATGCCTGCAGTCAGGTGAACAGCTCTGTTCTCCGGACGCAGGGACATTCCCATGGCAAGACGTACACGCTCGCTGGCAACTGCACGCTCCCGGTAGATACTGTCTCTGTATTTGGGGGATTCTTCCACAATGCGGTAGGGAATTGCTTCAATGTCCTGGCGCAGAGTTTCGGCGGTAGATTCGAAGCCCACTTTGGCGACCTCGGTGAAAACTTTTCTTCTTATTTCTTTTACTGGTGTATCTAAGCCTCTCATTTTATTCACGCTCCTTGATATTTGATTAACGATTTTATCTTATTATATTTTCTTACGGAAAGCAATGGTCACAATGTATAAAAT
>CAMQZX010000268.1 GCA_947039785.1 uncultured Lachnospiraceae bacterium
GTCTTACAATCTGAGTAAATATAAGCAGGAACATAGTGAGAATTAGTTGAATGCAAAGGCTGTTTCGAAAATCCCGGAAAGGGATTTTTGCGGCAGCTTTTTCCATTGCCAAGCATGCGCGAAAAGATCCGGTGGACCTTTTCAAAGTTGTGAGAGAAAGGATGATTTTATGAAAGATCTTGTAACTTGCGGACAGATGAAAAGCCTGGATTTGGCTACCATTGAAAACATGGGTGTTCCTTCTCTGGTGTTGATGGAACGGGCGGCACTGTCTGTAGCAGAAGAAATGCTGAAGAATCCAAAGTGTCTTCATAAGGTGCTGGTGGTATGCGGTACAGGAAACAATGGAGGTGACGGCATTGCCATTGCCAGACTGCTGCACCTTCAGGGGTATGATGTTTCTCTCTATTTGATGGGGAACCTGTCGAAAATGAGCGAGGAGACAAGGATTCAGAAGAAAATTGCGGATAACTATGGTGTGGCTTGGGTGAATAACCCGTGCTGGAGCGAATATACTACTATAGTAGATGCGATTTTCGGAATCGGTCTGATCAGAGAGGTTCGGGGAGATTACGCCAATGTTATTGAGAAAATCAACGGTTCCAGGGCTTATATCTGGGCGGTGGACATCCCTTCCGGTATTAACGGCGATACGGGAGCAGTGATGGGACATGCCGTTCGGGCGGACAAAACAGTGACCTTTGCCTTTGGAAAGACAGGCTTGTATCTGCATCCGGGAGCCGGGTATTGCGGACAGGTTCTGGTGAAGGATATCGGCATCTATCGGGGAGCAGAAGATACAGGAAATTACATTAGGGCTTTGGAACAGGCGGATCTTTGCAGACTGCCTGAGAGAAGACTTGATGGGAATAAAGGTACATTCGGAAAGGTTCTGGTGGCAGCGGGCTCCTGTAATATGGCGGGAGCAGCTTATCTGAGTGCTAAGGCTGCCATAAGTTGCGGAGCGGGAATGGTGAAAATACATTCGGTGGAGGAAAACAGAGTAATTTTACAGCAATTGCTGCCAGAAGCTTTGCTCTATACGGATTGCTGCTCAGAGAAGGAAGAAATTAATGATTGTCTGAAAGAAGAGTGGCAGAACAATCTGGATTGGGCAGATGTTCTGGTGTTGGGGCCGGGAATTGGAAAAGGTCTCCGTGCAAGGAGCATGGTTCGTTTTTATCTGGAACATTGTACCGGGCCCATTGTGCTGGACGCAGACGGATTAAATATTCTGGCAGATACGCCTGCGCTGTGGAAATACTGTAATGAGCGTTGTATTTTAACACCTCATCTGGGTGAGTTGAGCCGCCTGATGAACTTACCTATAGAAGAACTGAAAAAGGATCTCATAACAGCGGTCCGTCAATTTGTCCAAAACCACAAGATTACCTGCGTGGCCAAGGACTCCAGGACAGTCACTGTCACAGTCAAAGGAGAGACTTTTCTGAATCTGTCCGGTAATGAAGGCATGGCAACTGCGGGAAGCGGTGATGTGTTAAGTGGTATCATCGCAGGATTGCTGGCACAGCATACAACTCTTGCAATGGCAGCGCCATTGGGTGTATACTTACATGGATTATCCGGTGATCTGGCCGGTGAGAATACAGGAAAACGCAGTATGTCTGCTTCTCAGATTATTGAGGGACTGACAGGCGTGTTAAAGAAGATTGAGGAGTGAAAGCTATGGAAAAATACAGTCGCATCAGAGCGTACATTTCACTGGATGCTGTAGCACATAATTTTGAGGCGATGCATAACAATATTAAAGAAGGTACCAGGATGATTGCCGTTGTGAAGGCAGATGGCTATGGCCATGGAGCCGTTCCCATTGCCCGTATGGTGCAGGAGTATGATTATATCTGGGGATTTGCCGTTGCCACAGTGGAGGAGGCTCTAACCCTGAGAAGAGAAGGGATTTATAAGCCGGTTGTTTTACTGGGCTACGCTTTTGAAGAACATTATGAAGCTATTGTGGAGCATGAGCTGCGACCTGCCCTGTTTCAGATGGATTCTGCCAGAAAGCTTTCGGAAGTGGCTATGAAATTGGGGAAGCAGGTTTGGATTCATCTGGCGTTGGATACCGGTATGTCTCGTATTGGGTTCCCGGATAATGAACACAGTCTCAGGGAGATTCTTACCATTGCCAAGCTTCCAAATCTGGAGATTGAAGGCCTTTTTACCCATTTTGCCAGAGCAGATGAAGCGGATCCTTCTCCAGCCTATGCGCAGTTAAAGCGCTATCGGAAATTTGTATCTGCCCTGGAGAATCAAAACATTCACATTCCCATTAAGCATTGTTCCAACAGTGCAGGAATTCTGCGGATTCGGGAAGCCAATCTGGATGTGGTGAGAGCTGGCATCAGCATTTATGGAATCTATCCTTCTGAGGAAGTGGAGAGAAACCGGGTAATTTTGCAGCCTGCTATGGAGATTAAGAGCCAAATTACATATATCAAAAAAGTGGAAGCAAATATAGGAGTAAGCTATGGTGCCACTTATGTGACGAAAAAGCCAACCATGGTGGCTACGGTTCCTGTGGGGTACGCAGACGGATATCCCAGAAGTCTGTCGAACAAAGGCTATGTTCTGGTGCACGGCAAAAAGGCTCCCATTATAGGACGTATCTGTATGGATCAGTTTATGATAGATGTTACAGAAATTCCCGAAGCCCGGGAATTAGATGAAGTCACTTTGATGGGAGAAGATCACGGAGCATACCTGTCTGCCGAAAAATTGGGCGATATTTCCGGCAGATTCAGCTATGAATTTGTCTGTGATATCAGTAAGCGTGTGCCCCGAATCTACATCAAAGACGGCAAAGTGTGCGGATGTCAAAATTGGTTTTCGTAAATTTTATGAACTGACCAACTGAATACTCCCGAAAAATCTGGAAATACTATGGGCAAACATAGGAAAGCGGAGTGTGATGTTGTTGTGATTATTAAAAGAGGGGATATTTTTTATGCAGACTTAAGGCCGGTGGTGGGAAGTGAACAGGGCGGAATCCGACCTGTCCTGATCATTCAAAATGATGTGGGAAACAAACACAGTCCCACGGTAATCTGTGCGGCCATTACCTCAAAGATGAACAAAGCTAAATTACCTACACATATTGAGATTGATTCTTCAAAGTACGATATTGTCAAAGATTCTGTCATATTGCTGGAGCAATTGCGAACCATTGATAAACGGAGACTGAAAGATAAGGTATGCCATTTGGATCGTTCCATGCTTGAGAAGGTGGATCATGCTCTGGAGATCAGTCTGGAACTACATACATAGGGAGTTCTTGACGAAATGCAGGGAAAATGATATGATTTAGGCGATAATGCATATTTGTATGATACAGTTTGCAAATAAGAGAAGAAAAGGTGGTATTAATACATTTATGGACGATGGGAGCAGCCCTATTCGAGGGCTCATCGTGCTGCTTTTATTTATTGGTTTAAATGGAATTTTCTATGGCTTTTCCGCTGCCATACACAATCTGAGTGAATCAGATTTGGAGAGAAAGGCAAAAGACGGCAGTAAAAAGGCAGCATATTTGTTGGAGATACGAAGGAACCCTTCGGTACTGGTAAACACCATTCCCATTATGGCTGTATTTATGAGTATTCTGTTTGGGTTTATCGGGGTGAGAAGTTTTATTCGGATTTTCCACCCGTATGTGACAGGAGTACCGGCTCTGGTGATAATTATTCTGCTGTCTGTTATTATTCTGGTGGCACTTGGCGTGTTGACCTTTCGAAAGGTCTGTGCTTATTATCCGGAGAGAAGCGCCTATTTTTTTCTGACACCGGTGCGGCTGATGATGAAACTTGTCTATCCTCTGACCTGGTTGATTACCATATTGTCGAATCTGGTGGTACATCTGTTTGGGATTGATCCCCAACAGATCAGTGAGGATGTGACGGAAGAAGACTTGTTATCTGTGGTGGATGAAGCCCATGAGCAGGGAGTGATCGAAGAAAATGAAGCGGAAATGATTCAAAATATCATTGATTTTGGCGATAAGGAAGCCAAGGATATTATGACACACCGTAAAAACATCATAGCTCTGGATGTGAACACCATTCTGGGAGATGCCATACATACCATGGCGGTGGAGAGTAATTCCCGGTATCCGGTTTATGACAAAGAGATTGACAATATTGTGGGTATTGTGCATCTGAAGGATGTGTTGAAGGTGCTCAATGAGGATGAACTGGCGGAGCAGAAGGCTTTGGGAGACATTCATGGACTGGTACGTAAGGTTGGCTTTATCCCGGAGACCAGAAATATCAGTGATATTTTTGAGAATATGCAGAAGAAAAAGGTGCATATGGTAATCGTAGTGGACGAATACGGCCAGACGGCTGGTCTGGTTGCCATGGAAGACATTCTGGAGGAGATTGTAGGAGAAATCCAGGATGAATATGATGATGAAGAAATCAATATTCAGGCTCAGTTGGACAATAGTCTGCTGATTGACGGTATGACCCCCCTGGATGAAGTGGGGGAAGAGCTGGGACTGGATTTTGAGAATGAGGAATTTGAAACGTTGAATGGATTTTTGACCTCAAAGCTGGGACATATTCCCAAGAAAGAGGACAAGGAAGTGACTGCCAGAGGGTATCGTTTTCAGATTCTGTCTATAAATAATAATACGATTCAGCAGGTTCGTGCTGAAAAAATACAAGAAAGTGAAGAAGGAGAAGAACAATGTCAGGACATTCAAAATTTGCCAACATAAAGCATAAGAAGGAGAAAAATGATGCCAAAAAGGGCAAAATCTTTACCATCATCGGACGTGAGATTGCTGTAGCTGTCAAAGAAGGTGGTGCAGATCCGGAAAACAACAGCAAACTTCGCGATGTAATCGCCAAAGCCAAAGCAAACAACATGCCAAACGATACCATCGAGAGAGGTATTAAGAAAGCTGCCGGAGATTCTTCAGCAGACAACTATGAGTACGTTACATACGAAGGCTACGGTCCCAGCGGTATTGCCATCATCGTAGACGCCCTCACCGACAACAAAAACCGTACCGCCGGAAATGTGCGCAGCGCTTTCACCAAAGGAAACGGAAGCATCGGAACTCAGGGCTGCGTATCCTTCATGTTTGACAAGAAGGGTCAGATTATCATCGATAAAGAAGAGTGTGAGCTGGACGCTGACGATTTGATGATGCTGGCGCTGGATGCAGGAGCTGAGGACTTCAGTGAAGAAGAAGACTGCTTCGAGATCATTACAGACCCCGACGACTTCAGCGCCGTCAGAGAAGCCCTGGAAAAAGAAGGCATCGTCATGGCTGAAGCCGAAGTAACTATGCTTCCGCAGACCTATGTAGAATTAAAAGATGAGACAGACATCAAGAATCTCCAGAAGACATTGGACCTGTTGGATGACTGTCTCTTATACACATCTCCGAGCCCACGAGACTACGCTGCATCGGGG
>CAMQZX010000269.1 GCA_947039785.1 uncultured Lachnospiraceae bacterium
GCTACAATGCCGGGAATAAGGTAGTTGTGTTGATTAATAATGAACTGACCGTGACCAACATTCCCTGCGGAACCACAATTACCTTGTCAAGCGGCAAAAAGATGGCAAAACCATATTTTGATTTTTATAATTATTCCGGACTGCAAAGATCCGTCAATCTTATCGCTATTCCTAAGGAGTCCGTTTTTGACCTTTCCCTGGATTATACTCTGGATGGAAGGAATGCCAGAATTTCTTATACCGTGGTGACAACAGGAGAACATTCAGTGAAGCTTGAGCTTCAGGACGAATCAGGAAAAGCAGTTGCCAGAGGCGAGGGAAAAGAAGGTATTCTGGATGTGAAGGATGCCCGTCTTTGGGAGGTGCGCAATGCGTATCTGTATAATCTGACCGTACAGATTGTGGATGCAGAAGAGGTTCTGGATGAATATTATGAGGAGATTGGCATCCGTACTGTGGAAGTAAAGGGCACAGATATTTTGCTGAACGGTAAGCCGGTGTATTTGAAAGGATTTGGAAAACATGAGGACAGTGATATTGTGGGACGTGGATTTAACATCGGTGTAATGAAACGTGATTTTGAGTGTATGAAATGGATTGGAGCCAATTCCTTCCGCACTTCTCACTATCCTTACAGTGAAGAGATTTATCAGATGGCAGACCATGAGGGATTTCTTGTCATTGATGAGGTTCCGGCAGTGGGAATGTTTGAGAGTTTGATGAACTTTATGGAGGCAAGCAATGGAAAGCAGACAGCGTTCTTTGAGAAAGAGACTACGCCAAAGCTGCTGAAAGCCCATTTAAGGGCTGTGGAAGAGATGATCACCAGAGATAAGAATCATCCCTGTGTCATTGCCTGGAGTCTTCTCAATGAGCCTGAGACGGGATACGATGCAGCAGTTCCTTATTTTAAAGAGATTTTTGACAAAGCGCATGAACTGGATGTGCAGAAGCGGCCCAGAACGTTTGCCCTTATTATGAACTCTGTGCCGGGTGTCTGCAAATGTTATCCTTTCAGTGATATTATTTCTCTGAATCGTTATTACGGTTGGTACGTCAAAGGTGGATATGAAATCTGTGATGCTATGGAGATGTTCCGTCAGGAGATGGATGCATGGAAGGCGCTGAATCTTGATAAACCTTTCATTTTTACAGAGTACGGTGCAGATACTCTGGACAGTGAGCATAAATTGCCTTCTGTCATGTGGAGTCAGGAATACCAGGAAGAATATCTGGATCAGACCCATGCAGTGTTTGACTCTTATGAGTTTGTGAAAGGCGAACAAATCTGGAACTTTGCAGATTTTCAGACTACTGAGGGAATCATGCGTGTAAATGGCAACAAAAAGGGTGTGTTTACAAGGCAGAGACAGCCGAAAGCCATCGCCTATACCCTGAAAAAGCGTTGGGAGAGTCTGCCCTTGGACTATAAAGGGTGATGTATTGTTCTATAATAAATGGTGTACAGCTTATTTTGTGCATAGAATGGAGGAAACTATGAAAATGACTTTTCGCTGGTATGGACCGGAGGATCCTGTAAGCTTGGATTATATCCGCCAGATACCCAAAATGACCGGCGTTGTTTCAGCAATTTACAGTGTACCTGTGGGAGAAGTATGGCCGTCAGATAAAATCAAAGAGCTGAAGGCAATGGTAGAAGCCAAAGGTCTTGAGCTGGAGGTGATTGAGAGTGTACCGGTACATGAAGACATCAAATTGGGCAGAGGTAATTACAAAATCTACATTGAAAACTATAAAGAGAATATCCGCCGTCTGGCAGCAGAAGGTATCAAATGTATCTGCTACAATTTCATGCCGGTATTTGACTGGACAAGATCCAGGCTGGATCAGCCACTGCCGGACGGTTCAAATACCCTTGTATATTACAAGGAAGATGTGGATAAAATGGATCCTGCCAGGCTGGCTCTACCAGGCTGGGATTCTTCTTACAGCACGGATGAGATGAAAGAACTGATTGGCGCTTATAAAGTACTGGGAGAAGAAGGGCTTTGGAAGAATCTGGAGTGTTTTATCCATGAGATTATGCCTGTAGCTGTGGAATGTGATGTCAATATGGGGATTCATCCGGATGATCCTCCGTGGTCAATTTTCGGCATTCCAAGAATCATTACCAACGAGGAAAATCTGGATCGGTTCCTGGCACTGTATGATGACAAGCATCATGGTCTTAGTCTATGTAGCGGAAGTCTTGGCTGTTCTGCCTTTAATGATATACCCAGGCTGATTCACAAATATGGTACAATGGGCAGAATTCATTTTGCCCATGTGAGAAATGTGAAGATTCTGGAAGATGGTTCGTTCGAGGAAAGTGCACACGATTCATCCTGTGGCTCTCTGGATGTGGTGGAAATGTTAAAGGCGTACTATGAGGTTGGGTTTCAGGGCTATCTGCGTCCGGATCATGGAAGAATGATCTGGGGAGAGACTGGCAAACCAGGATACGGACTGTACGATAGAGCTTTGGGGGCTTGCTACATGAACGGGATTTGGGAGACCTTAGAGAAACTACACGGAAAGTAAATCGCTAATTTAACTCAGCAAGAAAGTCCCCTGCTTCTATGTGGAAGAGATATAAATGGTGGGTAAGGAAAGGAGACTGATTATCATGAAAATTCCATTTCAAATTGATTTATCAGGTAAGGTAGTTGTGGTGACAGGTGCCGGCGGTGTGCTCTGTTCTATGTTTGCCGATGCTATGGCACAGACTGGAGCTAAGGTTGCTCTGTTGGATCTGAATGAAGAGACGGCAGTAAAAAATGCGGAGACGATTGCTGCCAATGGTTATATTGCAAAAGGATATCAGTGTAATGTTCTGGAGAAGGATAGCATTGAGGCGGCTTGCGATGCTATTGTGAAAGACCTTGGAACCTGCGACATTCTCATCAACGGTGCCGGCGGAAACAATCCCAAAGCCACCACAGATAATGAATTCTTCAAACCGGAAGATATGAATCACATGAAGACCTTCTTCGATTTGGACAAAAGCGGTGTTGAGTTTGTATTCAGCTTAAATTACATGGGATCGTTGCTTCCTACTCAGGTATTTGCCAAAGATATGATTAACAAAGAAGGTGCATCCATCATTAATATTTCCAGTATGAATGCATACACTCCGCTGACTAAGATTCCTGCATACAGTGGAGCAAAGGCTGCCATTTCCAATTTCACACAGTGGCTGGCAGTACATTTTTCTAAAGTTGGAATCCGCTGCAATGCCATTGCACCGGGATTTTTTACTACAGCGCAGAATGAAAAACTGTTGTTTAACAAAGACGGGACACCCACTGAGCGTACTGGCAAGATCCTGAGAAATACTCCAATGGGTCGCTTCGGCGAGGCGGAGGAGCTGGTTGGAACACTGCTGTATCTGGCAGACAAGAATGCTTCTGGATTCGTGAATGGCGTTGTCATTCCTGTTGATGGTGGATTTGCCGCATATTCAGGAGTATAAAATAATAGCTCTCATCGGAATTATTTCATTTTAAAAATAGTAGTCGATTTAAAAAAGCTACTGCCTGTGGGCAGTGGCTTTTTTCAGACAAGTATGCGTGTAAAGGTCCGGGGACCTTTTTTCGGCCTTATTCATATCATAGATTATACCCGGAAATTTTAAGGAGGTACTATGTTTGAAACCTTTATTGGAACTGAAAAATGTCAGTCTGTCTTACCACAGTCCTGAAGGTGAGACAAAAGCCTTATCCAATATATCTTTTCAAGTGATGGAAGGAGAATTCCTGGCCATCGTAGGTCCCAGCGGCTGCGGTAAATCTACCCTGCTGAATTTAATCTGCGGATTGATCAAGCCGGAGCATGGAGAGATTTTGATTCAGGGAGTGGACAGTTCTTACTCTACCATGAACATTGGATATATGCTGCAAAAGGACCATCTCTTCGAGTGGAGAACCATTTATCGAAATGTGCTTCTGGGGTTGGAAATTCAACACCAGGTGACACCGGAGAAGAAGAAAAATGTGAAAAACATGCTAAAGACCTACGGCTTAGATAAATTTCAGAATTCCCATCCTTCTCAGCTCTCCGGAGGAATGCGCCAGCGTGCAGCGCTGATCCGTACCCTTGTCATGGAGCCGGATCTTCTCCTTTTGGATGAACCTTTTTCCGCTCTGGACTATCAGACACGGTTAAATGTCAGCGACGACATCGGGAAAATCATTCAGCGAGAAGGCAAGACAGCAATTTTAGTAACGCACGATATCTCGGAGGCCGTCAGCATGGCAGGAAGAGTATTGATCTTATCAGAGCGACCAGCCCGAATTAAAAGAGAGGTGGAGATTGAGCTGGAGATGAAAGAGAGGACACCCATGCAGTCCCGCAACGATCCCAGATTTAAGCATTACTTTAATCTCATATGGAAGGAGTTGAATGACCATGGCTCAGATCTCGCAGGCCCAGAAGCAATACTTAAGACAACAGAAGCGGACTAAGCGGGAGATTATTCTTGCCAGGATAGCAGTTCTGGCGGCGTTTCTGGGAGCCTGGGAATTCTTCACCCGCATTGGAACTCTGGACTCCTTTATCTTTTCAAGCCCCAGCAAAGTATGCCGTACCTTTTATGAAATGTGTACGGACCATTCTCTGTTTACCCACATCGGAATTACCTTGTATGAGACACTGGTCAGTTTTCTTTTTGTCATTGTGTTTGGGTTGCTGATTGCGGTGATTCTGTGGGCGTCCCCCAAAACATCGAAGATTCTGGAGCCTTATCTTGTGGTTCTAAATAGTCTTCCAAAATCCGCTCTGGCACCTCTCCTCATCGTCTGGTTGGGTGCCAACATGAGAACTATCATTGTGGCGGGAATGTCGGTGGCCATTTTTGGTTCCATTATCAGTCTATACACTGGTTTTCTACAGGTAGACAGGGATAAATTAAAGTTGATTGAAACATTAGGAGGAAGTAAAAAAGACTGCTTGACTAAAGTAGTTTTACCATCATCTGTGCCATTGATTTTGAGCGTCATGAAAGTAAACATTGGTCTGTGTCTGGTGGGAGTCATTATCGGAGAATTTATTGGAGCCAGACAGGGACTGGGATACCTGATCATATATGGAAGCCAGGTCTTTCGGCGTGTGCGATGGGTGGGAAAATTGGGATGGTAATACATACTGTCCTATTTTTTTCAAAGAACAGTGGGGGGAAATTTATATTATGAGGGAAAAACAATATAGTTTCATTAAATTTAGCCAGTTGAGACAAGATGATTCCTCCCATTCGTGTGATGGGAGCATTTTTGACGTTGGTAATATATTCAAAGGCATTAGCGTTATCTGCGATATCTATTTTTATGCTTATAATACAGAGCTGATGAT
>CAMQZX010000270.1 GCA_947039785.1 uncultured Lachnospiraceae bacterium
GTATATTAATGTCATTTATAAAGAGACACAAAGTATTAACGGTTATATTTGTAGGTTGTATTTTTTTTATGATTAAGAATTCATCTGTTCCGTACTTGTTTACACCACCCACATTTATATCCTTTATTTTTGATAAACCGCAGAGTAACTTCTTTTTAGGAGTAGCACAAATGGTAGATATTTTTTCGTCCGCATATGTTACTAGTCTGTTGTTTTATTACATGGTGAATTATCTTCCTGCTGTAAAACAAGAAAAGAAAGCCCAAGAAACTATTGCACCTAAATTGGTAAATCTTTATCTCTATATAAGCGAACTTTTGGCAATGATTGAATACTCGGCCAAGAAAGAAAATTTGTTGCAAACGGGAAAAATCGATGATATGGATAAACTTCATATTAGAGATGAAATTGTTCTATGCAAACAAAGGTCATTTATAAATGAAAAGGAAAATGGAACGGTAGCATATTCTTATAATGTGTTAAAGGACTGCGATAAATTTAGAACGCTGATTTTAAATATTTGTAGTGAAATATCTTGTACACCAAGTTTTTCTTATTGTGACGAACAGATAATACATATAATTTCCAAAATTCAGCTATCTGAATTGTTACGGATGTTACCAAAAACAGATGATTTTTTACTAAAATTTGATTTTGCAGATATATCATATTTGGGATTAGGCAAGGAATATAAACAGCTTGTTTCAATTTACAAGGAATTGGCACGCTTTGTCGATACTAGACATGCGTATGAAATGCTGGACATATCGAAGGAAGAAATAGAAAAATGGCAGAAAGAACAGGCGGAATCATTGAAAGAACATCCTGAAATAGCTCAAATACTTGTCGCTATGCAAATGCAGAATAAATAAAAGGAGATGCCGGAGCATCCCCTCGTCTCTAAAGTATTGACTTTTGACGGTCCCTACCTTATAATCAAGTTAGAAGGTAGCGGATATTCGAGTGTCCGACTACCCCAGACGGAAACTTAATCAATGTTATAACAAAATGTTACAACGAGGTAAGCTATCCCCTATGGCCGTAGAGGATAGCTTTTTTCTATCTTAGCCTGGATGCTATTTCTTCTGGTTGTGATTGTCAAGGTATGTAAGTACCGCAAAAATCACAAGTACCAATGTCAACACTTCGAGCGTATTCATTTCACATACCCCCTTTCCGTTTCCGAAAAGGGCAACCAGGACTATCCCCATACTGTCTAACTTGACTAGAATTATTGTACCACATTCGACAATCTGTGACAAAAGAAATTTTGGGAATTTGAAAAGAGAAAAACTCGAAAGTAATACTTGATAAAAAAGGGGAATTATGCTAGAATGCTAGCAATCACTTGCATGGAGGTGATAACTTGGATGAAACAAGTCAGAAGATCATTGATGCTGCAATGACATTGGTGAGGGACAAAGGGTATGTTGCGACTACCACAAAAGAAATTGCTAAGGTTGCAGGCGTGAATGAATGTACGCTGTTCCGTAAATTCAAAAACAAAAAAGATATTGTATTGCAGGGGGTTAATCAAGCTGGATGGAGAGCGAATGTCACCCCGGAAATTTTTGAAAATGTTCAATGGAGTTTACAGGCAGATATAGAGATGTTTATGAGAGCATATATGGATCGAATGACACCGGATTTTGTAAATTTGTCTATCGGTTTGAGGGCACCACAATTATATGAAGAGACATCTTCACTCATTATGAAGGTTCCGCAGGCATTTCTATCGTCTTTTATAGAATATTTGAATAAAATGTATGAAATGGGTAAAATTCCAGAAGCCAATTTTGATGCTCTGGCAATGACAGTTTTTTCATCAACATTCGGATATGCATTTTTAAGCGCATCTTTTGGAAAAGAGCTATTCAAGGTGGATAAGGAGGAGTATATTAAAAATAGTGTACAAATGTTTATAAAGGGATTGGAACTGTAAGAATCGGTACTGCCCCGTGGTAGTGCCAAAAAAAATAAGTAATATGCAAGCAAGTACACGCATACAAAAGGAGGAAAATTTCATATGGAAATAACGGGTACTGAATTATTTGTAAAAGCATTAAAAGAAGAAGGAGTTACTACTTTATTTGCCTATCCAGGAGGGCAGGCGATAGATTTATTTAATGCACTTTACGGTGTAGAGGGATTGGATGTTATTCTTCCACGCCATGAGCAGGGCTTAGTTCATGCTGCAGATGGATATGCACGTTCATCAGGAAAAGTTGGGGTGTGTCTTGTGACAAGTGGGCCCGGAGCAACCAATCTAGTTACAGGAATTGCAACAGCAAATTATGACAGTGTTCCATTGGTTTGCTTCACAGGGCAGGTTTCGACACATTTGATTGGAAATGATGCATTTCAGGAAGTTGATATTGTCGGGATTACAAGGAGCATCAGCAAGTATGCGGTTACAGTCTGCAGACGGGAAGATTTGGGTGCTGTGATAAAAAAAGCCTTTTATATCGCTAAGTCTGGCAAACCGGGTGTTGTAGTGGTGGATCTGCCTAAAGATATTCAACAGGCACTTGGAAGCGATGTATATCCACAAAGCACTGTAGTTCGAGGCTACAGACCCAATACGGCGGTTCATATCGGACAGATTAAAAAGTCGCTGGATTGTCTGAAAAGAGCAAAACGTCCGGTTTTCTTGTTAGGTGGAGGCGTGAATATTTCCCATGCCAATGAAGAAATGACTGCTTTAGCTGAAAAAACGGGAATTCCGGTTATTACAACTATTATGGGCAAAGGGGCTAGTGGCGGATGCTAAAAATGCAATTACTGCATTGCTTGAAAAAGCCCCCGTATTTGACTTTCACGAATGGAGACTCCAGATTGATGAGTGGAAGAAACAGAAACCACTTGAGGTTGAGCAGTTTAGTGCGTCAGGAGTAACGCCACTTGCAATTATACAGAAAATCAATCAAATATTTTCTGGTGCAGTCATTACAACCGATGTCGGTCAGAATCAGTTGTGGGCAACACAATTTCTTGAATTGACGAATCAGAAGCAGATGTTAACTTCCGGTGGCCTTGGAACCATGGGGTATGGATTTCCGGCAGCACTGGGGGCAAAATTAGGGAACCCAGACAAAGATGTCATTACGATTTGTGGTGATGGTGGAATCCAAATGAATATACAAGAAATGGCTACAGCGATTGTATACGAATTGCCAGTTATCATTTGTATTCTAAATAATGGATATTTAGGAAATGTGCGTCAGTGGCAGGAAATGTTTTTCCGATCGTCCCGCCGGGAAATCCACTGAGCGATATGATTATGGGAGGTGACGAATGATGAAGAAAAGATGGATAAGCCTTTTTGTTGAAAATGACATCGGAGTTTTAGCACGAATTTCAGGATTGTTTTCTGGAAAGTCGTACAATTTGAACAGCCTGACAGTTGGTGTAACAGAAGATACCACCATTTCAAGAATGACAATCAGCCTCACCAGTGATGATAAGACATTTGAACAGATAAAAAAGCAGCTTAATCGGAGCGTAGAAGTAATTAAGGTCGTTGATTTTACGGATACTGCAATTCACATGAAAGAATTAATGTTTGTTAAAATTCATGGATGCTCTGGAGAGGATATGATGAAGCTGTCCTATATGAAAGAGGCTTTTCAGGTAAAAATGATCGATTATGCTCCAGTAATGGTTTTGATTGAAAGCGTACAGACAGAGACAAAGAATAATGACTTGATTCGACTTTTGGAAAATACTTTCTCCGGCAGAATTGAGGTTTACAGGATGGTCTTTTTCTTAAATATTAGGATTCAAAAATCGGTATTAACCGATTGCCCCGTTTTGTCGTCTTTATCAGTCTTTGGGAAGTCGGTCTTTGAATGCTTCAACTAAGGAATCACTTAATCCCTTAGAGGGAACCTTCGCCCAATGTTGCGAGCTGTCAAAATTCGGGTAATTGTACCGCCATTGGTCGTAATCTTCCTTGCTGATTTCTTCAGCAGAGAGCTTTGCAGCCTGCTCCTGCCAAGCGGTGAGCATTTGCAGCAGTTCCTCAGCGGCTTTGCCTTTGTTCTTGTTGACCTTTAAGCAGACTTCCCCGTCTGCTTCACTGACAGTAAGACCGTAGATGTCTTCAAGGGCAAATAAGGTGTGCATTAGACCGATTTGGCTGTCAATGTCGGGTATGTCAAGAGCCTGCGGTGCAACGTCAAGAGCCTGTGCCAGTGCAGCGGTAAGCTCTGCTTTGGGTTTGCGTGAGCCTGTTTCATACTGTGCCAGACGTACATCTGCACTCCGTTCGGGGAATCCGATAAGCATACCAAGATATTTCTGTGTCATGCCTCGCATAATGCGGAAAAAATGTATTCTTTCGCCTATTGCCATAATATTTCACTCCTTGTTTATATACTTTGTCGGACGAAGTCCGCCCGCCCGAAGGGCATGTATTACGGTATGCCCTGTGGGTATGTTTACATGGAGTATAGCATATATGTTTAGAATAAGTCAATAGAAATGAAACAAAAAAGTTTAATATTTTCTTGCAAACCTATTGACACTAGCAAAAATGCTTAGTATATTACGAATAAGCTAAGCGTAATTGCTTAATAAAATTAAATGACCGTATAAATGAAATGCTTTGCGGAGACTTCCCGAAAGAGAACGAGCGAGATAACGCCGCTGAAATGGGGGCAGGAACAGCATTTATGGGAAACGGCACGACAAAAATTTAAGGAAAGGACTGATTCTATGGAAAACAAATTTATCCGTGTAGACGAGGTGGCGCAGGAGCTTTCCATATCAAAGCCTTACGCCTACAAGCTCATTAAAAAATTGAATGACGAGCTGAAAGAAAAAGGGTTTATCACGATTGCAGGACGTGTAAACCGCCAGTATTTTGAGGAAAGGCCCTACGGAGCGGGAGAAAAACAGAGAAAGGGGATGGAGTAAATGCCAGTATTTAAGAATGAGGGCAACGGCACTTGGTATGTAATGGCAAGATATGTGAACTGGAAGGGGGAGTGGAAACAGAATTGCAAGCGTGGATTTGCTACAAAACGTGAAGCGCAGGAGTGGGAGCGGAAGTTCCAACTGCAAAATTCCTCTGACCTAGACATGAGTTTTGAAGCCTTTGTGGAGCTTTACACGAATGATATTAAAAACCGCCTAAAAGAAAACACATGGTTGACAAAGGAGCATATCATCCGCACAAAGATTCTCCCTTATTTTGAGAAAATGAAGATTAGTGAGATTACCACAAAGGAAATCATCGCATGGCAGAATGAGCTGCTTGCCTACCGTGATGAAAAGAGGAATCCCTATTCACAGACGTATCTGAAAACAGTCCACAATCAGCTTTC
>CAMQZX010000271.1 GCA_947039785.1 uncultured Lachnospiraceae bacterium
AATCTGCATGGGTGATGGTTCGTGCCTGTCGAATATGGTAATCATGTCCATTGTGAAATGGATTGTATTCGGTGATCAGACCGACAGTTTTCATATCTTGCACCTCAAAAAAAACAAATATTTTATGCATATTCTACCACTGTAAAGGTTGAAATACAAGGGGGTTCGGGGTATAATGGGAATAGTGATTAATAACGAAAGGAGTCATAGAATCATGGGATTTATTGACACAATCAAAGCAAGAGCAAAAGCAGCTCAGAAAACAATTGTATTACCGGAGACAGAGGATAGAAGAACTCTGGAAGCTACCGAGATGATTTTAAAAGAGGGAATTGCAAAGGTTATCCTCGTTGGTAATGAAGAACAGGTAAAGAAAGATGCAGAAGGACTGGATATTTCCGGTGCTGAAATCGTTGATCCTGCAACATCTGACAAGACTGCAGCATATATCGACAAATTAGTAGAACTGAGAAGCAAAAAAGGTATGACACCAGAGCAGGCTAAGGAAATTCTGTTAAATCAGTATCTGTACTACGGTGTTATGATGGTTAAGATGGGCGATGCAGATGGAATGGTATCCGGTGCATGTCACTCTACAGCCGACACATTAAGACCTTGCTTACAGATTCTGAAGACAAAACCAGGTACCAAGTTAGTATCTGCATTCTTCCTGATGGTAGTTCCAAACTGCGAATACGGTGCAGACGGTACTTTCATTTTTGCAGATTCCGGTTTGAATCAGAACCCGACTCCAGAAGAATTATCTGCAATTGCAGGTTCTTCTGCAGAGTCCTTCGAACTGCTTGTTGAGAAAGAGCCGGTTGTTGCATTCCTGTCACACTCCACTATGGGAAGTGCAAAACATGCAGACGTTGACAAGGTTGTAGCAGCAGTTAAGATTGCCAAAGAAGAACATCCGGATCTGAAACTGGATGGTGAATTTCAGTTAGACGCTGCCATCGTACCAAGCGTTGGCGCATCCAAAGCTCCAAACAGCCCTGTTGCAGGTAAAGCAAACGTATTGTTATTCCCAGATTTGGATGCAGGTAACATCGGCTACAAGCTGACTCAGAGACTTGCTAAGGCAGAAGCTTACGGACCAATCACACAGGGTATTGCAAAACCAGTAAACGACCTGTCCCGTGGATGCTCTGCTGAGGATATCGTAGGTGTTACAGCTATTACAGCTGTTCAGTGCCTTGCTGAGGAAAAATAATTCAGGAATCTGTTTATAAAATTCTGTTCTATGGAACAGGGAAGGAGCCTGAGTTCATAGATATTCGTGTACATAGAAGTCTAATTGGAGGAAATAATAATGAACGTATTAGTTATCAATTGTGGAAGTTCTTCTTTGAAATTCCAGTTAATCAATTCCGACACAGAAGCAGTTCTGGCAAAAGGACTTTGCGAGAGAATCGGTATCGACGGAAGACTGGTATATCAGCCAGCCGGTGGTGAGAAAGAAATTACAGAGGCAGACATGCCTACTCATAAACAGGCAATCCAGATGGTTCTGGACGCTTTAATGAATGAGAAGACTGGTGTGATCAAGAGTCTTGCTGAAGTAGATGCAGTTGGACATCGTGTGGTACATGGCGGTGAGAAGTTTGCTTCTTCTGTTGTGATCAATGATGAAGTAATGGCTGCCATCGAAGAGTGTAACGATCTTGCTCCTCTTCACAACCCTGCAAACCTGATCGGTATCCGTGCCTGCCAGGAGCTGATGCCTACAGCTCCGATGGTAGCTGTATTTGATACTGCTTTCCATCAGACAATGCCTTCAAAAGCATATCTCTATGGTCTGCCATATGAATATTATGAGAAATACAAAGTAAGAAGATACGGTTTCCACGGAACTTCTCACAGCTTTGTATCCAAACATGCTGCAGAGTTTCTGGGAATGGATCTTGAGAATTCCAAGATTATTGTTGCACACCTTGGAAACGGTGCTTCCATCAGTGCCGTTGTAAACGGTAAATGTGTAGACACCTCCATGGGCCTCACACCTCTGGAAGGTCTTGTAATGGGAACACGTTCCGGCGATATGGATCCTGCAATCATGGAGTTCATTGCTAAAAAAGAAGGACTGGATATCGCAGGCGTTATGAATGTTCTGAATAAGAAATCTGGTGTACAGGGTCTGTCCGGCGGATTATCCAGTGATTTCCGCGATTTGGAAGAAGGAATGGATAACGGAAACGAACTGGCCAAGAACGCTATGGAAGTATTCTGCTACAGAGTAGCAAAATACATCGGTTCTTATGTGGCAGCCATGAACGGTGTAGACGCCATTGCATTTACTGCAGGTATCGGTGAAAATGCCGGAACTGTTCGTAAGATGGTTCTTGCATATCTTGAGTATCTGGGAATCGCTGTTGACGAGGAAGCAAACTCCAAGAGAGGTGAGGATATGGTAATCTCCACAGCAGATTCTAAGGTAAAAGTGGCGGTGATTCCTACCAACGAAGAGTTGGCAATCTGCCGTGAGACAGTAGCTTTAGTATAAATTCGGTTTGAAAGTTCAGAAAGATCTTATTGGGGACGGAGGATATTCCTCCGTCCCTAAATGTCCGTCATCTTTAAAAAAGATGTACCCAAAATACACAAAACTCATTGACAAACAAAGCGTTCATATGTATAATCAATTAGGTGTGATTAGGAGATTATTATGCTAATTCAATTATCAGACATCCTTCTCCATGACGGGAAGCAGTTGCAGCAGGAAGTTCCTGTTGAGATGGATTCCATTAAGTCCCGGCTGGGAGAATTCAAGATTGTAGAAAAAAGTCCTCTGGTGTTGACTATAACCAATGTCGGAGATCAGAAATTGGAGATCGAAGGTGTAGTTCGTCTGACTGTGTCCATTCCATGTGACCGCTGTCTGGAAGAAGTACCGACGGTTTTTGATTTACGGATTCAGCGGAAGCTGGATATGAAGCAATCCGAAGAAGACAGGATAAAAGATTTAGACGAGAGTAATTTCATCACTCAGACAGAGCTGGATGTGGATCAGTTGGTCTACAATGAAGTTCTGATTGAATGGCCTTTGAAGGTTCTGTGTAAAGAAGACTGCAAAGGAATTTGTAGCCAATGCGGTGCAAACCTGAATTTCGGGACCTGCTCCTGTGAACACGAGGAGCGTCTTGATCCGCGAATGGCCGCAATAAGTGATATATTCAGCAAGTTTAAGGAGGTGTAATCAATGTCAATCTGTCCAAAAAATAAATCATCTAAAGCAAGAAGAGACAAGAGAAGAGCAAACTGGAAGATGAGTGCTCCGAACTTAGTAAAATGCAGCAAATGTGGCGCTTTAATGATGCCGCACAGAGTATGCAAAGCTTGTGGAAGCTACAACAAGCGTGAGATTATTTCAGTTGACTAGTACTGGAAAGTGAGAGGTTTTCAAGTAATTGAAAGCCTCTATTTTTTTGCTCTCAGCCCCAAAACGCCTCGCGGCACAGTGGTGCGTGAACAGTAACAGGATAGTATTACTGTTCACTCCGTTCCCAGCAACACGCTGCGCGATGCACAGAAATGATGCATATTGCATCATTTCGCGCTGCATGTCTCGGGATTTTGGTGCCATCAGCCCCAAAACACCTCGCGGGACAGTGGTGTGTGAACAGTAACAGGATAGTTACCATTTTTGTTCGTCTTCTTCTCTTTTCTTGCAGAATGTAACATTTAATGATACTATATAAAAATAGTAAGACAGGAGGTATCGAATTGAGAGAGAAAATTTTAAATTATTTAGAGAAAAACAGTAAAATGAGTGCTGCAGAGCTGGCGATATTACTTGGAACTGAGGAAGAAGCAGTGGCAGGAGAAATCCGCAAAATGGAAGATGAGAAGGTCATTTGCGGCTATCATACCATGATCGACTGGGATAAAGTCAGCTCTGACATGGTGACAGCTTTGATTGAGGTACGTGTGACACCCCAGAGGGGACAGGGCTTTGACTCCATTGCGGAGCGTATCTATAATTATCCGGAAGTTCGTTCCGTCTATTTGATTTCCGGCGGATATGATCTGATGGTCATACTGGAAGGAAAGACATTAAAGGAAGTGTCACAGTTTGTGTCAGATAAGCTATCCACTCTGGATTCTGTTCTCAGTACAGCCACCCATTTTATTCTGAAAAAGTATAAAGATCATGGAACTATATATGGTAAAAAAGCAAAAGATGAAAGGATGTTGGTGACACCTTGAGAAAAATGGTAACAGATAAGGTGGCTGCCATCCAGCCATCGGGAATCAGAAAGTTTTTTGATATTGTAAGCGAGATGGACAATGTTATCTCCCTGGGGGTGGGAGAGCCGGATTTTGATACTCCCTGGCACATCCGTGATGAGGGTATTTACAGTCTGGAGAAAGGAAGAACCTACTATACCTCCAATGCCGGGCTTTTAGAACTGCGTCAGGCAATCAGCAGCTATATGAATCGAAAATATCAGGTTGAATACGATCCCAGAACGGAAATTCTGGTTACAGTGGGAGGCAGTGAGGCAATTGACCTGGCTATGAGAGCCATGTTAGACCCGGGAGATGAGGTACTTTTGCCCCAACCTTCCTTTGTGGCCTATGAGCCCTGTGCTGTTATGGCAGATGGTACGGTAAGGACCATTGATTTGAAGGCAGAGAATGAGTTTCGCCTGACTGCTCAGGAGTTGCGGGAGAGCATTACAGAGAAAACCAAGATTCTTATCATGCCATTTCCCAATAACCCCACAGGAGCCATTATGACCAGAAAAGACCTGGAAGAAGTGGCAGAAGTGATCATTGAGCATGATTTAATCGTAGTATCCGATGAAATCTATTCGGAGCTGACTTATTTTGACGAGCCTCACGTATCCATTGCAAGTCTGCCGGGTATGTGGGAGCGTACCATTGTGCTGAATGGCTTTTCCAAAACCTTTGCCATGACGGGATGGCGTCTTGGTTACGCCTGCGGTCCCAAGGAGGTAATCCATGAGATGACCAAGCTTCATCAGTTTGCCATTATGTCTGCGCCTACAACCAGCCAGTATGCGGCTATAGAGGCGCTGAAAAACGGCGAAGAAGATGTCTGTGAGATGCGGGAGGCATATAACGGCCGGAGACGGTATCTGATGCAGGCGTTTAAAGGGATGGGGCTGGAATGTTTTGAGCCTTTTGGGGCATTTTATGTGTTTCCCTGTATCAGGGAATTTGGTCTGACTTCAGAGGAATTTGCCCAGAGACTATTAGACGAGGAGCGGGTGGCTGTAGTGCCGGGATCCGCATTTGGGAGTTGCGGAGAGGGATATCTTCGTATCTCTTATGCCTATTC
>CAMQZX010000272.1 GCA_947039785.1 uncultured Lachnospiraceae bacterium
ACACTTCTAGCTTCGTCGGCAGCGTCAGATGTGTATAAGAGACAGATTATGATGGTTCCTATTTTGTATGATTTGCTGCAGACACCATTTCTGGAGATGGACACCACATATTTCAGGAATTTCCTGTCTGGCACACTGACACTTGTGGTAGGTGTGGAGTTTGTCAAAATGCTCTGCAAGCACACCGCAGACACTTTGCTGGAAGTGCTCCTCTTCGCCACAGCACGGCAGATGGTGGTGGAACACTTATCCACCCGGGAGACATTAATCGGTGTCATTGCCATTGCCATTCTTTTTGCAGCACGTAAATATTTACTGATTCGAACACCGGAAACAGATAAGAGGTCGGATAAGCTATGACAAATTTGATTGACTTACACGTACATTCCAATTATTCTGACGGAACCTGCAGTCCTTCCCGGCTTGTACAGCTTGCTCTGGAGAAATCTCTGAGGGCTTTTGCTCTGACAGACCATGACACCACCGATGGGATTTTTGAAGCAATAAATGCTGCCCGCAATACGGAATTGGAGGTAATCCCAGGCATTGAATTCTCCACCACCTACGATAAGAAAGACATCCATATTCTGGGACTGGGAATCCAATATGAAAATGATGATTTTCAAAGTGCCCTGAAACGATTTCGCTGCAGCAGAAATATTCGTAACCTTCAGATAATTGAAAAATTGCAGGAACATGGTATTGATATCTCTTACGACAAGATTTTAAAGGAATACCCGGATTCTGCCTCCGTATGGACCAGAGCGCATTTTGCCAGATATCTGCTGGAACACGGATATGTATCCTCTCGAAATGAGGCATTTGACCGCTATCTTGGAGATCGTGCCAGCTGCTTTGTACCCCGCCCCAAGGCTTCACCTTTCGAAGTGATTTCTATTATCCACCAAGCCGGAGGATATGCTGTTCTGGCACATCCCCTGTTGTATGGATTTTCAGACAAGAATCTGGAGATTCTGGTATCAAAATGTAAAGAATCCGGAATAGATGGCATCGAAGCTGTCTATTCCAGAAACACCCCTTCCAACGAATCTCAGATGCGCCAGCTTGCCAGAAAATTCGGACTGAAGATTACTGGAGGCTCTGACTTTCACGGGGAGAACAAACCGGATATTGACCTGGGTGTGGGCAAGGGTAATCTAAGAATACCCTATGAACTCTGGGAGCATCTGAAAAACTCCAGGTAAATCTCACCAGTGTACTAATCGCTTGACAACTGCGTTCAGCACGCTGGTGAGCCAGTGTCATCTGCTAATCAACACATGAGAGCTTTCTTACTCTTCCATATGCTCTGCTGGTATAAAGGTTCTGGATTTTACAGGATCTACCGGCTTTTTGGCTCTTTTCTTTGCCCATTCGCAAAAGTACATCTGAGAATTCAACAACACCTTTCCTCTCTTATCCACCTTCACATAAACGCCATCCGGCTGAAGAACATGGGCTTTCATGTTATCCTGCATCTCAATATCCAAAATATGGATAACTTCCCTCTTAATGTCCTCATCTTCCACAGGGAACACTATTTCTACTCGGCGATCCAGATTACGCGGCATCCAGTCAGCACTTCCCATGTACACTTCCTCTGCTCCATTGTTGTAGAAATAGAATATTCTGCTGTGTTCCAGAAAATCACCTACGATAGAACGAACATGAATATTCTCGCTGACTCCCGGAATTCCTGTCTTCAGGCAGCAGATACCGCGAACCACCAGTTCAATCTTCACGCCGCAGGAGGATGCATGATACAGCGCCTCCATAATATCAGGATCACACAGAGAATTCATCTTTGCGCGAATACATGCGGGCTTTCCTGCCTGGGCATGGGCAGCTTCTGCATTAATCATTTTCAGGAATCGCTTCTTCATCCAGATTGGAGCCACCACCAGCTTATTCCAGGATTTCGGTTCGGAATATCCTGACAGCATGTTAAACACAGCTGTGGCATCCTCTCCATAGCGTGCGCTGCAGGTGAAGATTCCGCAGTCTGTATAAAGCTTCGCCGTACTGTCATTGTAATTGCCTGTTCCCAAATGAACGTAACGGCGAATACCATCCTCTTCTCTTCGTACCACCAGAGTAATCTTGCTGTGGGTTTTCAGTCCCACCAGACCGTAAATTACATGGCAGCCTGCCTTCTCCAGCATTTTTGCCCATACGATGTTATTTTCTTCATCAAATCTGGCCTTCAGCTCCACCAGCACCGATACCTGCTTACCATTCTCTGCCGCCTGGGCAAGAGCTGCGATAATGGGAGAATGGCCGCTGACACGGTACAAGGTCTGTTTGATGGCAAGAACATCCGGGTCCTTAGCTGCCTGACGTACAAAATCAACCACCGGATCAAAGCTGGCATATGGATGGTGGAGAAAAATATCCTTCTTACGGATTGCCGCAAAGATATCATTTTCACTCTCCTGGACTTCCGGCACAGGAGCCGGGGTGTGTGGCTTGGATTTATATTCTTCAAAACCGTCCAGCCCATACATTTTCATGAGAATCGTCAGATCCAGAGGGCCGTTGATGGCATAGATGTCTTCCTCTTTAATCTGAAACTCACTCTTTAAGATCTTCAGAAGCTTTTTGTCCATCTTCTCTTCCACTTCCAGACGGATGACCTCTCCCCACTGACGTTTTTTCAGCTGCTTCTGGATTTCTTTCAGCAAATCTTCCGCCTCGTCTTCATCGATGGACAGATCGGCATTACGCATGATTCGATAGGGATGGGCACAAACCACATCGTAGCTTAAGAACAGTTTTCCAATATTTCTCTCGATGATCTCTTCCAGCAAAATGACAGATTTCCTCCCATCCTTTTCCTGGGGCAGCACCACAAGACGAGGGAGTACAGAGGGCACCTGAACAGTTGCAAATTCCAGCTCCTCTTTGCCCTTTTTCTGGTCTTTCTTGGAAATCAAAGCGCCGATATTTAAGGACTTATTTCGTACCAATGGAAATGGACGGGAAGAATCCATAGCCATGGGAGTCAACACAGGATACACATTTTCCTCGAAATAGCGATCTACATATGCCTTCTGAGAACGGTTCAGATCCTCATGCTCCATAATCACATTCACTCCGATTTTATTTAACGCAGGAATCAGAGAACGGTTATAGGTGGAATACTGCTGCAAAACCAGCTCGTGAGTACGGCTGCTGATCTCCTTTAACTGTTCCTTGGGCGTCATTCCTGAAATATCCGTCTTAGTGTATTTTGCATGAACCTGATCCTTTAAGGAGGCAACACGAATCATAAAAAATTCATCCAGATTCGATGCCGTAATACTTAAGAATTTCAGTCTTTCAAACAAAGGCAGAGATTTGTCTCTGGCTTCGCTGAGCACTCGCTCATTGAACTTCAGCCAGCTCAATTCTCGATTCACATAATATACCGGATTTTCAAATTTTGTATTACTCATGATTTCCTCCTACCTTGTACGTTTTTTCTTCACCACCGGACGGATACTGAAGACTTCCTCGAAGAAATTCGCCTTCTTATCCAACAAACCGGTTTCTAATAATAAGTCCGCATCGCCGTTTATGGTAATCACCAGTTCCTGTCCCTTCACCACTACCTTCAAATCGCTTATCTTCTGGTAATGACTGCGGTCCAGCGCATTGGCTACCCGGAGAATGGCAGTCAGCTTGGCCACCAGCAGATAATTCTGTTTATCAATTCCTGTGGCACGGTTCACCTCTGAGAAATATTCAAAGGGCAGCCGGTTGTATTTTACCACATTGGCAATGACTTCCTGCTCTGCCTTGGAAAGTCCTATGATTTCTGTGGACATGATAATGTTATATGTACACTGAGCCACCTCACGCATACTGATGTATTTTCCGCAGTCATGAAGCTGAATGGCAATCTGCAAAAGCAGACGTTCTCTGCTGCCCATGCCGTGTACCTTCTTCATACCATCGAAAATTGCCAGTGCAACCTTCGTTACCGATTGTATGTGCATCTTGTTGCTGTTATACCGCTTGCCGATATTTTTGGCAGCAACCAGAATGTCGTTTTCAAAGTTGTGGGCATTCTTGATGATTTTATGCTTCTCACAATAATCATAGGCAATTCCATCTGCCACAACGGTTCCCGGTGCCCACAGGCGTTCTGCCTCAAAGGCATCGATAAATTTCTTATAGAGAACCACCGTAGGAAGTACCAAAGAACCGTATTCCGGAGGAATATCCAGTTCATCCACCAACGTATCAGGAGAAGTGTTGACAATCTGCTCGTAACGTTCTTCCAGTTCTTCTCTCGTCAGCATTTTCTGGGTATCCCGTCCATGGAAAATGGTATCCATGAAGAAATCTCCCAGGAGAATCACATGCTTAATCTCCCTGTCCTTCAGATACAGTCGTTTGTATCCCAGAATATCACTGTGGATAATCTCCTCCACCAGTTTATTATAATGTGTAGTTTCCTTTTCCAACTGACGAAGCTGCTCACGGATGCGCAAAATTCCCAGCTTCAGATTCTGGGTGCTGACCAAAACATCCTTGTCAAATAAAGAAATCTGAGTACTTCCTCCTCCGATATCCAAAATCGCAGTTCCTTTCTGAATAATTTTCTGGAAATCGTTCTCCATGGCGGCAATCGATTTATAGGAAAGGAACCGCAGCTCCGCATTACTTAATATGTCTATTTTCACGCCGGTTCTTTGATAAATCTGTTCCACCAGAAGATAGGGATTTTTCAGCTCCCGCAACGCACTTGTGGCGCAGGCACGGTAATCTGTCACCTTATATTCCTTCATAATTCTCACATAATTGCCAATAACCTCACACAACTGGTTTGTTAGCTCCTGCCCCAGCTTTCCTTTGCCGTAGGCATCCCGTCCCAGCTCAATCCGATATCTGAGATAATCAACTTCTCTCATACCAAAGTTCTTAGACAGCTCATAGATCTTCATACTGACTTCATAGGAGCCAATATCTATAGCTGCAAACGTCGTAATCGCCATATTCTCTTATCCCCTTTACTCCAGAGTCTGCAAAACAGTGCAAAGACTTTCTCAGGATTTTACACATATTTGCCAAACAGCTATTTTTTTCTATTTTACTCTTTTTTGTATGGAATATCTATAGAATTTACAATTATTTCATAGGTTTCTCTTAGATTTTTAGCAAAAGATTCCTTATGGAACAGGGCCGCTGCAGAAACTCTGCAACGACCCTGTTCCAAATCCAAATATATCGATATTCTTATTTTTCCTGCCCCAGCAGATAGTCAATAAACTGCCTGTCTCTTATACACATCTGACGCTGCCGACGAAGCTAGAAGTGTAGA
>CAMQZX010000273.1 GCA_947039785.1 uncultured Lachnospiraceae bacterium
CCGATGCAGCGTAGTCTCGTGGGCTCGGAGATGTGTATAAGAGACAGTTGCTGCAATTAGTATGTATGTTGGCGTTTTGGAATCTCCTATTCCTCGTAAAATATTAGTCAGAGCATTGTATGAAAAGGTGGGAATACACCCGATAAATATAAGTTTCAAGTAACTGTCAGCCATTCCAATTAACTTATCAGGAACCCGGAAAAACAGTAAAATCTTTTCTGAGATGATGACGCCTGCAACTGCTATGATGATTGCCAGGAAAACAGAAAATAAAAATCCTGTATCAATGACCTTCTTTATCTTCTCCTTCTCCCCTGCGCCAAAGTACCGGGAAACAAGGACACTCGCTCCCAGTGAAATTCCCATCGAAAGAGCGATCAAAAGAAAATTAATCTGATAGCTGAAACCTACTGCTGCCAGACTTTCTTTCCCTAAAAAATTTCCAACAATCACACTATCTGCCACATTGTAGAGCTGCTGAAATAAATTTCCGATGAAAATTGGCAGGGAAAAATAAAATATTGTCTTTAATTCATCTCCCTGAGTTAAATCCTTCATGCCAGTTCCTCCCTTTTCCTCTGGATATATCGCTCTATCCTTAGCAGAGCTTCTTTCAATTCTGCTATTGAATATGCATAAGAAATCCGGATAAAGCCTTCTCCTGAGTCCCCAAATGCACTTCCGGGTACAACCGCTACTTTTTCCTGTTTCAAAAGATCCACTGCAAATTCCTCACTGGACATTCCAAACTCACGGACATCAGGGAATATATAAAAGGCACCTTCCGGCTGAAAACATGGTAACTTCAAGCGGGCCAGCTCATGGTACAGATAACGGCGGCGCTGATTATAAGACTCTTTCATCCGTTCTACATCTTCGCTGCTATGTCTTAATGCCTCGATTGCTGCATACTGGCTAATTGTAGGCGCACACATAATGGCATATTGATGTACTTTATTCATCTGCTCCATGACTTCGCAATTTGCTAATGCATAACCCAAACGCCACCCTGTCATAGCAAAGTTTTTTGAAAACCCATTGATCAGGATTGTCCTGTCCCTCATTCCCGGCAAACTGGCAATACTAATGTGCTTCTTCCCATAAGTAAGTTCACTATAAATTTCATCCGAAATTACCAGCAAATTATGTTTCTGGATGACTTCCAGCAACTCTTCCAGATCATGCTGCTCCATAATCGCCCCCGTTGGATTATTGGGATAAGATAAAATAAGCGCTTTGCTTCTTGGAGTAATTGCCGCATCTAACTGATCCTTTGTCAAACGGAATTGGTTTTCTGCTTTTAGTTCTATCGGAACCGGAATCCCGCCTGCCATTGTAATGCAGGGCAGGTAAGACACAAAACTGGGTTCTATATATATAATTTCATCACCGGGATTCATAATCGTCCGTAAAGCAATATCAATCGCTTCACTTCCTCCCACGGTAACCATAACCTCGGTATCGGGATTATACCGATTTCCTATTTTTTCTTCCGTGTAGATACAGATTTCTTTTCGTAACTCTTTTAGTCCACTGTTGGCCGTATAAAAAGTTTTACCCGACTGCATTGCCTGGATTCCGGCCTCCCGGACGTGAAAAGACGTTGGAAAGTCCGGCTCCCCAACACCCAGGGAAATTACCCCTGGCACTTCGTTTGCCACATCGAAAAACTTTCGTATTCCAGATGGCTTCAACTGTAAAATTTTTTGAGAAAGCAGCTCTTTCATGGTGTCACCACCATTCTTTCATCCACTTTTTCTACCTCAAAATCCACCCCAAATTCTTTATATTTTGTCAAAGTGAAATGGGTGGTTGTGTTTTGTACCTCATGGATGGATGCCAACTTACCAGATACAAAAAGTGAAATTTCCTTTAATGTCTTTCCCTTCACCATAACAAGAAAATCATAAGCCCCCGACATCAGGTATAAAGTCACTACCTGTGGAAATTCTTTTATCCTTTCTGCCAGTTTCTGATAGCCATCTCCACCTTGAGGCGTTACCCGTAATTCAACTAACGCAGTGACATCATCATTGATCTTGTTCCAGTCAATCAAGGTATGATAGCCGCATATAACATGTTCCTGCTCCAACACGGAAATCTCATTCGCTACTTCTTCTACTGTAGCCCCTAACATAACTGCCAAATCCTGTGAGGATAATTTACTATTATTCTCCAACAGCCTTAAAAGCTGGTCTCTTAATTCTCTTTCCATAAATACCTCCTGCTCCCGATAAAAGCATACAATTAAAACAATTATTACGATACCATTGACTTTGTACCGCTTCAAGATTAAAATTGTATGCAAGACACTTTTCTGATTGGAGGAGTTATGTATGCCGGTAAATTCTTTTGAAAATTTCCCGATGTCATGGAAACCCAACAAAGCTAAATTAAAGCCACCCCTTTATCTCTCTATCGCAGAGGCTTTAGAACAGGATATTTTGAATGGAGAACTCGCTCCCAATACGAAATTACCACCTCAGAGGGAGTTAGCAGATTTCTTAGATGTAAATCTTAGTACAATTACCCGTGCTTTCAAGTTGTGTGAGGCAAAGGGACTGATTTATGCAGCAATCGGCAGCGGAACCTTTATATCGCCCAACGCCGTATTGCCCAAATGGGAAAAACCTGCGGAGGATTTTATTGAGCTTGGATTGATCCGTCCTTATTATCAGTTTAATTCAATCATTGTCGATGCTGCCCGAACTATTTTGCAGGGTGAGCATTCTGATCGATTATTTGAATTTAATTTTACTCTGGGGAATATGCACCACAAACAGACAGCCCAAAAATGGCTGTCAACTTTCCATGTGGATGCTTCCTGTGACCATATTATTTTGACTGCCGGAACACAGAATGCGCTTACGATTTCGCTTCTAGCACTATTCCAGCCTGGAGATAAGATTGTAACAGATACTTTTACATACTCTAATTTCATTACACTGGCAAAACAACTTCATATACAGCTCATCTCTGTTGAGTCGGATGAACATGGAATGATACCGGATTTACTGGAACGGCAATGTCATCTTTCTGATATGAAAGGAATTTACCTAATGCCATCCTGCAATAACCCAACCGGGATAACGATCCCACTGGAACGCCGAAAAGAGCTTTCTCGAATCATTCAGGAACAAAATCTTATCTTGATTGAAGATGATACCTACGGATTTATTTCAGAGGAAAAGGACATTCCTTTCTTTTCTCTGATACCGGATCATACTGTTTACCTGCATGGTATGTCCAAGTCTCTTTCCGCCGGACTGCGAATTGCTTATATGGTTTTTCCACATCGGCTGCAGCAGTCCATTTTGAGTACAGCAAATAATATTAACCTGAAAATACCGCTTTTAAATGCTGAAATTGCAAGTAAAGTGATTGAAGATGGCATCGCAGGTAATATCATTCAACAAAAACGAATACTTTCCAAGGAGCGAAACCTTATTTTTAAAAAATACTTTCCAGACAACCTCAATGCCAATCCTTATAGCTTCTTTCAGTGGCTTCCATTACCTTCCGGATATAATGGATACCAATTTGAATTACAGGCAAAAGAGCGTGGAATACATGTACTCTGTTCTGACCGTTTTGCTGTCGGAAAAACCACACAAACAGCAATCCGTATTGCAATCTGCTCTCCCTATACTACTAACGAACTTGAAACAGGATTGCTGGCATTCCAAAGGTTACTGGAAGAAAATCAAAAAAATTCGAGGCATTCCGAATTTATTATCTAATAGCCAGAATTTCAATCTAATGTAAGTATAAGTTTATCAACTTCTTTGTTTAGGATTATGTGGCACTCCCCAATAGGAGTGCCGCTTTACTGCTACAAATAAATTATTTCACTATTCACTACCGCTGTTACACATGCCCGAATATTATTCATTTTCCGGCCCATTCAAGCTGATTTTCTGCCTTTAACGGCTCTGTTCCTCCCTGCCTGTCGAGATATTCCTTTACCTGACGAGAAAACATATTTTTTTCCTGTTCGTCCACATTTGCAAGATATGCGATTCCCTTGGATTGTCCCATGTAAAGTAATAATTTTTTACACAGTGCTTCTATTCACTATCTCATTTATAAAATGGATATCCATACCTCCGTTAACTCCTCCATTGGACTGATCCGGCTCGAACTTCTTAGAAATCCATCCCCATCTATTGAAAGGAAACCACCTTCCCGTAAAACTTTTACGGCATGGCTGATACTTGGTTTAGAGAATCCCATGTAACGTGCAAGATCAACAGATCGCACCTCACCTTTCTTTTTTTGAATGATGAGAATAGCTTTCAGATAATCTTCCGAAGATTTTCCTAATTTCAGTTCAAATCACCTCCCATTAGGATATAGAAATTTCAGCTGCTAAAATACGATTTATCTTTACCGCAAAAATCACTGTGATAATTGTTGTAAAAAGGTCTGCCATAGGCTGTACCCATATCACGCCGGTTAAGTTAAACAAGCGGGGCAATATAAAAACCAGAGGGAAAAAGAAGATACCCTGTCGGCTCAAGCTGAGTATACTTCCCACTAAACTTTTACCAATGGCAAGATACAGTGTCGCATACACCATTTGGAAACCAAAAGTAATAAATAATATTGCATTCAGCCTGAGTGCCTTTCCTGCTAAATCAATCATTTCTGCATCCGTTCCGAAAAGTGAAACAATCGGATTTGCAAATACAACAAGTATAATGGCTGCAATTACTCCAAATACCGTTGACCAGGTCATGCAGAGCTTAATAGATTTTTGCAGTCTGTCAAACTTCTTTGCACCATAGTTATAGCCTGCAAACGGTTGAAAGCCTTTCAAAAACCCGAAAACAACATAGGTTACAACCGTCATAATACGGGTAACAGCTCCCATAGCTGCCACTGCATAATCGCCATACGGTTTTGATACGGTATTGATGCTTCCCATAGATGCACTTGCAAGAAGCTGAAACAGAAGTACGGGAATGCCTATTTTCAAGACTTCTGCATAGATAATCCTTGATGGAGCTATGTTCTTAACTGAAAATCTCAAAACGCCTTTTTTCTTTACGATGTATCCGATATAGAGTGCCATATTGATGCACAGCGAGATTACCGTTGCGATAGCGGCTCCCTCAATGCCCAAATCCATTCCATAGATCATAATAGGATCTAAAATCACATTTGCAATACTGCCCGTAAGCATAGCAATCATTGTAAATTTTGTAGCTCCCTCGGCAGTAAGCAGGT
>CAMQZX010000274.1 GCA_947039785.1 uncultured Lachnospiraceae bacterium
ATTTAAAGACTGGACAAAATACATATTTTCTATATTAATCGTTACCACGCCCAGGGACATTGTTCTGCCATGATTCAAACTTCTGGCCAGCAGGTTCGGACGATAATTATATTCTTTGGCAACTGCCAGAATCCTTTCCCGTGTCTCCTTTCCAACGCTTCCCCTTTCGTTTAACGCCCTTAATACAGTTGTTCTTGATACACCGCATTTTTCAGCAATTTGATTTACAGTGATTGCCATCTCCCATTCCCTCCGTTCATCCATAAAACCCGGGCCAGCCATGCCTGGACATATGATACTCTGCTTAAAATCAGCTTAAGTATAACACCAATCCACAGCCACCGCAACGAAGAGATTGTCTGAGTTCAAAGTGCATTATACGGATGTTACTCAGAATCTGCGGGTACGTACAGTAACTTATACATCTATGCGAATCATATTAAACGACAGTGGTTCGATTTCTGCAATACAACTGCCAGACTCAATCACTGCACTTTCTCTTGAACGCGGTATGACAGCCTTATGATCATATTGATTCGTCATCTTTTTGTCTTTTGCCGTCATACTTACAAAGCATTTCACCCTCTTAAGCTCGAAATTCTGGAGTATAACTTCTACTTTCATTGAATGTTCTTCACTCTTATTCACTATAAAAACAGCAATTTCATTTTCAGCATCATTCCAGACAACGACTTCATCAAGGTATGGGACATGTTTAAAACCATCACATTCATAGGCTGGCCCCAACGCATTGCTCCTCAAAACTACGCCATTTGCATAATTTGCAAAATAATAGAATGGATAATAGATGGTCTGGAGCCATAGCCCGCCGTTTTTCTCCGTCATAATGCATGCACTGACATTAGTAAGAAGTGACTGGCAGGCAATCTTTATAACATCGGCATTTCTTAACATTACCATCTGCATTCCCGCAAAAAGAAGGGCATCCTCCAGTGTATATATTTGTTCACTAATTGCAGGTGCTATCTTCCAGGGTTCTTTTGACGCTTCCACATTCACAGAATCACTTGGGACTGCCCACACCCCCCATTCATCCATACTAAATTTAATATCTTTTCCAGAGCGTTTTTTCTTCTTAACTACCTGGGCAGCGGAGCGTACCGTTTTTATATATTCCTCCATATCAAGAGTCTGGGCTAAAAACGCCTTTGTGCCTTTTTCCTGTCCCCCATAGTACTGGTGCAGGGCCAGATAATCGATCACATCGTATGTCTGTTCCAGGACCTCCATATCCCACATTGGATATGTGTCCATATTTGACAGGGAACTGCCGCATGCAATCAACTCTATCGACGGGTCTACCAGCTTCATAGTCTTTCCGGCTTCCGCAGCGAGGCACCCATATTCATATGCACTCTTATGCCCTATCTGCCACACGCCGTCCATTTCATTTCCAAGGCACCACATCTTCACTCCATAAGGCTTTTGTACACCGTGGTTTTTTCGCAATTCACTGTACTCCGTCCCCCCGGGGAAGTTGCAGTACTCAATGTATTGGACTGCCTCTTCTATTCCCCTGGTTCCCAGATTTACCGTAAAGATTGGCTCAACACCTGCTTTTCGCGCCCAATGGATAAACTCATTTGTCCCAAACTCATTCGTTTCTATCGCCTTCCACGCAAGTTCAAGCTTCCTTGGCCTGCTCTCCCTGGGGCCAACCCCATCTTCCCAACGGTAAGCAGAGACAAAGTTCCCTCCCGGGTAGCGGACAGATGTCACTCCCATTTCTCTTACCTTTTCCAGCACGTCGCCGCGAAATCCTTCGTCATCAGAACTTAAATTTTCCGGTTCGTACACCCCTGTATAAATAACTCTTCCCATATGTTCCAGAAATGAACCATAAAGCCTAGGGTCAATGTTCCCTATTTTAAAATTTTTATCGCAAACAATTTTAGCCTCTAACATACAAATCTCCTTAACCCTTTAATCCGGCGCTTGCCATACCTTCCACAAAATATTTCTGTCCGACCATATACAGGATAAACATAGGGAGCAGTGAGATCAGCGCTCCTGCAAATGCCGCCCCGTACTCAATTGTATTCTGTCCTATGAATAATGCCAGACCATTTGCCAGTGTCCGCATTTGTGTCTTGCTCGTCACAATCATCGGCCACAGCAAATCATTCCATGATCCATTGATACTTAATATAATCAGCGTAATCGCTGCTGGTTTCACCTGCGGCATCATGATCCGCCAGAAAATTCCCATTTCTGAAAGTCCATCAATCCTGGCAGCCTCGGCCAGCTCTTTCGGTATTCCTGAGAAAGCCGCTCGCATCATAAAGATAGAGCCGGCAACCGCAACTCTTGGTATAATCAGCCCCCAGTATGAATCATACATTCCCAACTTAAATACAACGAGGAATAATGGAACCATAATAACCTGAAAGGGGACCATCATTGTAGCTAAAGTCATTAAGAACAGTCCTGTCTTTCCTTTGAAGTCATAAAAAGCGTATGCATAACCGGCCATACTATTCACAATGACAGCCAGCAATGTCGTGCCGCCTGCATAGATCACAGAGTTAAGCATATAGCGCAGTATATTAATACGATCCTGTACATCAACAAAATTTTCTACAGTAAGTGACTGTGGTACAAATGTAGGAGGCCAGGATATTATTTCTTTTTCCGGCTTAAATGCACTTAACGTCATCCAGATAATCGGCACCAGAACCAGCAGAGCCAGAATGACTAAAACGATAAATATCGGAATACTGATCGTTACATCTTTGATCTTGATTGCTTTTTTCTTTTTCATATTAATCCTCCTGATTCATTTTGTGGTACATCAGCACAGTTACAACCATAATTATCGCAAATAAAATCACGGACATGGCAGAAGCGTATCCCATGCTTGAACGCGATGAGAATGCTCTGGAATAAATATAAGTGACCGTAGATTCGGTTGTATAGTTAGGCCCGCCATTTGTGGTAATATATATAATATCAAATATCTGCAGAGCCCCTGCAAACCGTGTCATTAAAATGTACCAGAAGGTTGGCCTGATGGATGGCGCTGTAATATGCCAGAACTGCCTTATCTTCCCTGCCCCGTCCATCTCAGCCGCTTCATATAAGGAAGCTGATACCTGCTGGATTGCCGTCACATAAATAATTGCAGAAATCCCGAAGCTTCTCCATATAGATATGAACGAAACTACAAATATAGTAAGGCCCGGCGTATTAAGGAAATTAATCTTCCCAAGCCCCATAGATTGTAATGCTGCTGTAACAAAGCCAATATTGGAGTGCAGAATCATCTTCCACATAATACCTATAGCCGTCGCAGAACATATCACAGGCAGAAAATAAACCGCTCTGAAAATCTTGTTCTTGATATTATTCTTAGCAATCAGCGCCGCAACTACCAGTGCTCCCAGAACCTGCAGTGGTACCTCCAGGCCAGTGAAAATAGCCGTCACTTTTAAGCTGTTTATAAACCGACTGTCCTGAAATGCCTCAGCAAAATTTTCAAGGCCGATAAAGCACGCCGAATCCATTGTAATAGATACATCGAATAAGCTTAATCCGAATGCAATAATAAGAGGCACTACACTAAACAGAATCAACAAAATGACCGATGGGGCCAAAAAGAGATAAGCACTTCTGGAAGGCTTATTCCAGTATTTTATCATTTTCTTCATTATCACTTCTCCTACCTGCCTCAAGTTCCCAGTGAAAGGCGGCTGGTTCAGCCGCCTATTTGCTGCCATCCGCAGACAACAACACCATTAAATCAATTATTTATTATATTCCTCAACTATTTTATCTGCTGTATTCTGAGCTTTTTCAAGTGCATCCTCCACCGATGCATTACCAAATGCTACCGAGTTAATCATTTCCGGAATAACATCGTTTAAAATATCATTAATACCCGGGAAACTTGAATCAACAATAAAATCAGTTGGCGCATCCGGATTTGCGGAAGACATCGCACTAAGCTTTTCACTTTGTTTGTATTCCTCTTTTTCCTGAACAGAATATGTATAGGCTGGGAAACCATTTGCCACAGACCACTCTAAAGCTGGGCTGGAGCCTTCTGTATTTTCTGAATTCCACCACTCAATGAACTTATATGCAGCTTCTTTTTCCTCATCACTTGCCGTTGTTGTAACAGAGAAACCAAGAACCTCTACTGAATTCATGTCTCCTGCATCTCCCTGAGGTATCAGGCCAACTCCATAATTAACACCTGCCGTATCAAGCCCCGCTGTTACCCACGGCCCTCCGACTGTCATACCAATCTGCCCTGCACTCACCATAGAATCTGTATCAGCTTCCAGCGGGTTATCTCCGTTGTCGATTAGTGTCTTGTACATCGTAAGAAAATCAGTGTATCCAGTGTTTCCTGCGAAATCTGCCTTCCAGCTGCCATTATCATCTTTTACTGCCAAACCGCCTAAGCGCTGCATCATATGTGCAATCTGATATGGATAATCATAAGAAATACCAGAGCCATAAATATTCTTGCCCTCATCCGTAATCTTTTCAGCATATGACTGCCACTCTTCCCATGTTGAAGGAGGTGTCTCCGGATTAAGTCCCGCCGCTTGGAATAGGTCCTTGTTCCAATACATGTAATAACCTACAACCTGAAATGGAACAAAGTACAACTTATCCCCCTCAGAGCAATAGTCGAGATATGATTGTATGAAATCATCCTTATTTAGATTAGTCTTATCAAACACATCGCCGATATCCTGCATATAGTCCCCGTAAGTAAACCTATATGCACTTGAACTTAAAATCATGGTAGGGCCTGTTCCTGCCGCAAAGGCAGTGGATAGCTGGCTGTCAAAATCTGAAGATATATCCATCTCAACAGTGATTCCATCTTTGTTCTCTTCATTATACCGGTTAACTAATTTAACCAGCATATCGCCATCTGAGCCTGTAAAACTATTCCAGAATGATATTGTCGTACCTTTGGTGCTTTTCTTGGCATCCCCATCATCTGTTTTTGAACCCTCCTTGGAATCGCTTCCACAAGCTACCGTTGAGAAAATCATCATTGCTGAAATTCCAAGCGCAGCTAATCTCTTCCACTTGTTCACTTTTTTCATAATTATTTCTCCTTTTCTTCAACTTTTTAGCAAACATACTTTACCGGTTTGTCGTATGTCGGCTTTTTGCAGTAATTGTACACGTGTAACCTGACTTTATAAATTAAGAAC
>CAMQZX010000275.1 GCA_947039785.1 uncultured Lachnospiraceae bacterium
TGTATAAGAGACAGTTCTCAGAGATTGAAAAAACTGCATAAATATGTTATTATCAAATTACATATCAATGTTATAACATTAACTAAGACAGGAGGTTTTTTATGACAGCATCAAGAACAATGTCTTTTGGGTCTCCCGGAAGATACATCCAAGGACCAGGAGAAATCAATCGCCTGGCAAAACACACTGCAAAATATGGAACTAAGGTCTTTGCAATCATAGATCCATTCTTTTTCAATGATTTCACTCCTCTCCTTGCCAAACAATACGAGGAAAATAACGGATCTTTTATCAGTGTACCTTTTGACCACGAAGTAACGGAAGACAGAATCGCTGCTATCGCACAAAAGGCATCCAAAGAAGGTGCGGAAATGATTATGGGAATTGGAGGTGGCAAGACACTCGACAGTGCCAAAGGTGTTGCAAATACACTGAAATTGCCGGTAATTATCGTTCCGACAAGCGCTTCCACAGACGCACCTACAAGCGCCCTTTCTGTTATTTATAAGGAGAACCATGAGCATTCACACGCAATTAATTATGTTAAAAGTCCTGATATCGTAATTGTAGACAGCGAAATTATCGCCAATGCCCCTGTTCGTTTTCTTGTATCTGGTATGGGTGATGCAATGGCTACACTATTTGAAGCTAAGGCAAATGCTGCTTCCAACAGTCCTAATTATATCTGTCAGGAAGCAGGTTCTTTCCGAAGAACCAAAGTGGCTATGACAATTGCCCAATTGTGCTATGACACCATTCTTGAATATGGGGTAGCTGCCAAACTTGCCAATGAACAGCACGTAGTTACTGAAGCATTAGAATCTGTCATCGAAGCTAATACTTTGATGAGCGGACTGGGCTTCGAAAACACAGCTTGTGCTTGCGCCCACGCAGTTGGTGATGGAATCACTGCGACTCCAAACGGTACGAAAACTCTTCACGGTGAAAAAGTTGCTTTCGGAACATTATGCGAGTTAGTTGCTGAAAATGCTCCTACTGATGTCATTGAAGAATACGTAACTTTCTGTATGAAGGTTGGACTTCCTACCACTCTCCAGGATCTTCAGGTTGAGCTAACCGATGAAAATCTCCAGCTAATTGCTGATAACGCTTCTATGCCGGAACTGATAAGAGAGCCTTATGAAATAACCAATCAGATGCTTCAAGATATTGTTAAGGCAGCTGATGCTGTAGGAAGATATTACAAAAACAGCTGATTTTTTATCATTTTAAAAAATCTACTGGATTTTTACACATCCCTGACATAAAAAAGTCAGCCACATCTGTGACTGACTTTTTTGATTGTAATTTATACTGCACTTTCCGTTCTATCTGTAGATATCTGGAGCAATACAGCTGCAATAATAATACATCCTTTTACAATCTCCTGAGGATAAGCAGGTACGCCCTTCAGATTCATTATATTACTAATTAACGCCATAATCAACGCACCTATAACTGCCTTTACCACATTGCCCTTACCACCTGCTAAGCTTGCACCACCGATAACACAGGCAGCAATGGCATCAAGCTCGCCGCCCTTTCCGAGAGTAGAAGATGCCGTCTGGGTTCTGGATGCAATAAACATACCTGCAATAGAAGCTAACAGTCCAGATACAACATAACAAGAGCATATATATTTTTTCACATTAATTCCTGCCAACTGCACTGCTGTGCTATTTGATCCACAGGCAATTACCAGGCGGCCATATGCTGTATACTTCTGAACCAATGCCATGATAATAACAATCACAATACATCCAATAACAATTGGATAGCCATAATCTTTACTTGCCATAGCACTAACACCTGCAACATCAGAACATCTTACAGGAGCACCTTGAGATACAATAAGCGCCGCACCGTTTCCAATGGATAAAGTAGCCAAAGTCGTAACAAAACCTTGCATTTTACCATATGCAACCAAAACGCCGTTTAACAGTCCTAATAGTACGCCAACAAGCAACGCCACAGCAAAAGCAACAACCAAAGACGCTCCATAATCTCTCATCAATACGTACGCACACGAAGAGGATAAAGCTGTTACCGCACCAACAGAAAGGTCTATTCCTCCTGTCAGAATAACAAATAACATACCCAGCGCTACCAGAATTGGTCCTGCTTGCTGCAGACAAATATTAATTAGATTCGTTGGCCTTAAAAACGTATCTGACATAAGCGCACACGCAATAAATAGTATAAGGAAAATAACATATGTATTATTGTCAATCAAAAAGTCTTTCACATTAATCTTCTTTTTTTCCATAATTAGACCCCCATAGCAAATTTAATCAAAGTATTTTCACTAAGTTCATCCCTACTTACTTCGCCTGAGATTTTTCCGTTGCGCATAACTACTACCCGATCGCACATTCCGATAATTTCCGGCATTTCAGAAGAAATCATTATAACTGCAACTCCTTGTTCAGCCAGATTATTCATAACCTTATAAATCTCTGTCTTAGCGCCTACGTCAACACCGCGTGTTGGTTCATCAAACACGATACACTTACAATCGGCCGCAATCCATTTAGCCAATGCTACCTTCTGTTGATTACCTCCGGATAAACTATTGGCATTATCTTCCGTATTTCCATATTTTGTCTGAATACTCGCCAAGGTTTCTTTCACAAATTTTTTCTCTGCTCCATGGTTAATCAAACCACTTGTTGTTATCTTATCTAAACATGCAAGAGTTGTATTCATACGAATGCTCTGTTCCAGTAAGAGTCCTTGTTTTTTTCTATCTTCAGGAAGAAATCCAAATTTTTCCTTAATTGCAGCGCGTGGACTCTTCCAGTTTACTTCTTTGCCAAAATAATAAATTGTGCCAGAATCCCTTTTATCCGCTCCAAATACCGCTCTCATTGTCTCAGTTCTTCCCGCTCCAACCAATCCATTAAATCCAAGAACTTCTCCAGCCCGCACTTCAAAGCTAACATCCTGAACCATCTTTCCTGCACACAAATTTTCAACTTTTAAAACAACATCGCCAATCGTGGCATGTCTTTTGGGATACATATCTGTCATCTCACGGCCAACCATCAGATTCACTAACCGCTGTTTATCAAATTCTGTGGTTTTGACAGTGTCAACATATGTTCCATCCTTCAAAATTGTAATATGCTGACTAAGTTCAAATATTTCTTCCAAACGATGAGAAATATAGATAATACTTACGCCTTCACTTTTCAACTTGTTAATAACTTCAAATAACTTCTTGATTTCCGAAAATGTAAGAACTGCTGTTGGTTCATCAAACACTAATATTTTTGCATTTCTTGTCAGACACTTGCAAATCTCAACAACCTGTTGATACGCAACACTTAAGCTGCCGCACTTAGCATTAGGATTAATATCCGAAAATCCCAGCTTTTCAAGCTGTTCTTTTGCGTCCGCCCGCAATTTTTTCCAATTAATGGCAGCCTTCCCAGCTGAAAGTTTATCAATAAAAATATTTTCTGCAACTGTCAAGTCAGGAGCAAGCATGAATTCCTGATAAATAATTGCAACTCCTAATTCTTTAGATTCTTTCGGATTTGTAATTTTGGCCTCTTTCCCATCAATAAAAATCTGTCCACCATCCCTTTGATAAGCACCAGATAGAACCTTCATCAAGGTGGATTTCCCTGCGCCATTCTCCCCGATAAGTGCGTGAATCTCGCCAGGTTCAACTCTCAAAGAAACATCCTTAAGTGCCTTTACTCCACCAAAGTGCTTTGAGATATTTTTCATTTCCAGTCTATAATGTCCTTCCATGCACTCGTCTCCTTCCAACCTTTTTTGAAAGAAGGCCCTCCTCATAAAAGGAGGACCTTACTTTTATTTCCGAATTTAGAAACCAAATTCATAACGCTCGTCTACATTATCTTTTGTTACACAGATGGCTTCTGTCATAGTAATTTCATCATAGTCTTCCCAATCAGCACCATCAACCAAAATTTCTTTCGCAATATTTGTAGCTGAAATAGCTACCTGCCAAGGAGAATTTTCTCCTGTGCAATAGTATTCACCGGATTTACATTCTTTTGTTCCATTGATGTAATCATATGCTTCCTGCGCACCGTCAGCAGCCGCTACATAATGTATACCACTAAGACCTGCATCATCGGCAGCCTGCATGCCGCCAAAAAGCATCTGATCGTTTTCTGCAAACATTGTATTAAGCTTACCTTCCGTTTTAACAACAAGGTCATTCGCATCATTCAGAATATCATTTACTGTCCAGTTGCCCCAGCCTTGTCCGGCAATTGTAAAGTTGGCTTCTTCGTTTGTATAAGAGCCATTATTCAACAATTGGGTATCTGCCTCTTTCGTCAACTCCCAAGCTTCGTCTTCGGAAATTCCAAGTCTCTGTTCAAGAACACCACAGATAAGACCCTGACGTCTCTGATTTCCCGCTACATTTCCTTTTTCTCCTGATAACATAATAGAATAAATCTCTTCATCGCCCATAGATTCTGCAAAAGACTTTCCACATAAACGTCCGTTTTGTTCATTATCAGAATATACAGTTGTCACACAATAGCTTCCATCATTAACACCTGAATCACAATTAATTACAGGAATTCCAGCCTCATATGCAGCCTTCTCATCAGCAATTATATTGTCAGGATCAATACAGTCACAGAATATCAAATCGTAATCCTGGGAAATAAATGTCTCAAAATTTTCAGACTGTTTCGCAACATCCATGTCTGCATTCAAAACCACAACATCACTTGCTGACTCCACAAGACCAATTTCTGCACATTTTTCCTGAACAGCCTTTGTAAGAGTTACGAAATATGGGCCATCCTGAGTCTTCATCGCAAAACCAATTTTCAGTTTAGCATTCTCTCCTCCGCTGCCGGATTCTTCACTGCCACTTGCTTCCGCCCCGGAATCAGAAGAGCTACCATCGCTGCTTCCTCCACATCCCACAAGCATTGTTGATACCATTGCTGCACACAACAATACACTCATTAATTTTTTCTTCATACTTCCTTTCCTCCTTTTGTATTCTTGGTAGCCTCTGGCTTGTTATGTCATTATATTATAACATTGCTTTGTCATTGTCAATTGTTTTTTACCTCAACATGCATTTTTGTTGTGCATAATTTCGTTAAATAAATAACAGTCCTATCTTTTTTTATGCATTTTTACCACTATTCCAGTAATTATTACTGTTTCATAT
>CAMQZX010000276.1 GCA_947039785.1 uncultured Lachnospiraceae bacterium
TTGGGGTGAGTTTTACCGGAACTATCTTCGCAAATTTGAAAGATGAGACTATATCAAACAACACGCCGTTTTATGAAAACAAATCAATTGAAGAAACACTGGAACATTTGGAATCCGATTCGATACTAATAATATTTTGGATATTCTGGATCGTCTTAATCGGGTTCTGTGTCTATGGTTTCTATTATATTGATAACGAATGGCTAGAATAATCAGTTTTCTGAAAGGAGAAAAAGAGATGAAAAACAAAATTATTGCGGTGGATTTTGACGGTACTTTGTGCGAGAATAAGTGGCCGGAAATCGGAAAAGCAAACAAAGAGATGATTACATATCTGAAAGACCGGCAGGCGAATGGAGACAAGCTCATCCTCTGGACATGTCGGGTGGACGATATGCTGAAAAATGCAATTAGCTGGTCTGCCGAGCAGGGACTTGTATTTGATGCTGTCAACGAGAACCTGCCGGAAATAGTGGCATCTTTCGGAACGGATACGAGAAAGATATTTGCCAACGAGTATATTGACGACCGGAATGCTTGGCTTCCTTCAAAGGAGGTAGCGGACATTCTTTATCTCTGTGACGGAAAACAGTGTGGTGATTCCTGTCCTTCGGCGGAATGTAAGCACACTTCGGATATATCTCACGCCAAGAATTTTGTAAAGGGAGATTACGATTCTTACTGGGAAAAAGAAAATGGAAGCCGACAGATAAACGAAGATATGACTCAGTCTGACCGCATGGAATTATGGGGCAGGTTGATTGATGTTGTGGAGGATTGGCTGGCTGAAAAGGGAATTACAGAAGAAGATATTCCGAACGAAGAGCGTGAGGGTGTAGAGGATGCCGCAATTATATTTGGCGATGATTACGATTATCTTGCTGATCGGTTTGCTGAGGTGATCGGAATCTCTCGCGACAATCTTAAGGAGGTATAGATGAGCAATGTAAAAGAGCATACAACCTGTGAGGAGGCTATATTTTGTCCTTCTTGGGGCGACTACAAATGCAAAATAAGAAATATAACAATTACCAATCCAGAAGAGTGTGCTTTCTGCGGCCTATATAAGAAAGGAAAGCCATCTACAGATTGTCATTGCAAAGTGTGCGAAGAAAGGAGAATGAGCAATGATTAAAATTGAAAATTGTGAAGTGACGGGATGGGAGCATGTTATCCGTGGAATGCGGAATCCGATGAACAGTTGGGATAAGTCCGATAGCGGTATCTGTAAAGGCGGCGATGATGGGGTTGGATGTGATAACTGCGCCGATTGTGGGTGCGATCATACATACGACCATTCGTGGCAGCTCGGTAAAGCAGATCATGAACTGATGATGAAGCTGGCAAAAGCTGGTTCGGTTCACGGAAAATTCCGTCGGATGATTGCGGTCTATGTGGATATCACGGCTCCACTCTACTGGTGGAAGGAATTCGATACATACAAAGTGGGTACCGTCGCCAATTCCTGCTCTACCATGCATAAGATCCATGCAAAAGAGTTTACATGGGAAGATTTCAGTGTGGAGCATTTGACCAATTTCGGTATGTGGGGTGAGCAATTTACTGATGCAGATGCAGTATATGCGCCAGCGAAAACTATGGGGTGCATTATTTCAGCTCTTAACGGTGCCAGAGACCGATATCTTGATATTAAATCAAGGGGAACTCAATGGGAGCATCAAGCAAAACAAGCATGGTGGCAGATGATTCAGCTTCTCCCTAGTTCTTACAACCAAAAGCGTACTGTTATGCTGAACTATGAAGTCCTGTCCGGTATTTATATGTACCGTAAGAATCACAAGTTGGATGAATGGCGGGAGTTCTGTCAGTGGATTGAGCGGCTTCCGTACAGCGAGATTATTATGTGTAATGCGAAAGGAGATGAACTAAAATGACTTTTGATATTCTGCAAAAAATCATCAAAGAAAACAACATTCCATCAAATGTTCATTTGACAAGCGATAGCGGATGGGAATGTGATGCTACAGAAATGAATGGTGTGTATTATAACGAAGCAGAAAACGAAATTGTTTTTACCCAAAATGGAAATAAATATGATCATCCTTATCATGATTCTGAGGAATGGAAAAATATTTACAGTGCAGAGGAAACATGATGAACTGGCGAGATTTTAACAACAAGCAGTTAGAAATGCAGATGGAAGATTTAAGACGTGCTATTAAAATACAAGCCGAACAACCGCTCACAGTTCGAGAGAAAGATTGGTTTAATCTTCGATATGACAGAACTTGCATTCGCTACGGTTCACGTTCTTTTAGAAGCGGGCTAATTTCATCACTCGACCGGGCGATTAAGCGATTAGAAAAAGAAATGACTAGTGATGAACTTCGTCGAGTGAAAGGAGGGTGATATTTATGATTAAAATGGAGGGACGACTGCTGAATCTCGGTACAGTTGATTCATGTGGCAGAAAATTTGCGGAAGATTGCAAAATTACATTTCCAAATAAAGTACCGGTGCATTGGAATTTTGATCGATTATATGATCCCCGTCCTGTAATAGGTGATGCAAATATAGTTCGTGATGACAAAGGACTCGTGTGTGAGGTTAATTTAACTACAGATTTGCTCACGGAAGATGAGTATTATGTGGGCGGTTATTACACTAATGTAAAAAGGCATGATGAAAATTCTATTTGTGTTATTGATGCCTGCGCATTACGGTCTATGAGTATCGTATTAGCTCCCGCAGATAAGAGTTTAAAAATTAGGAAGGAGGAGAACAATGTTTAAGTTAAAAACTGATTGTAATAAGTGTTCGCATGTTAAGGTTTGTAAAAACCAGAACAATGCTAAGAACGCTATGGAAAAGCTGAAAAGTACAAACTATGGTGACGGCCCCAATGACGATTACGGGTGGGATGTTATGTCCGATCATCTGAACATCAAGATTGAGTTTTCCTGCCCTGATTATGAAGAAAGGAGACCGGCTATCGGTATAAGATCAAATGAGCGCACAGTATGATTTATATCTACAACAACACCGTAACAATGTTTACAAAGGCTTTCAGTGGATTCAGGAGAACCTTCCCGAACTGTTGGTAGATGGTGTAGCATGGCAGACAGAGTTTGCTCACGATACTTCCAAGAATGAGTCGGACGAGTATGAAGCCTACGACCGGTATTTCTATGGCAACAACAAATCTTATCAGGTTGTTCAGGATTACAGAAGGGCGTGGCTTCTGCATCTTCACAGGAATCCTCATCACTGGCAGCATTGGGTTCTCATCAACGATGACCCCAAAGAGGGTGAGATTGTGCTGGATATGCCTTACCATCATATTCTCGAAATGATTTGCGATTGGTGGGCGTTCAGTTGGCAGAAAGGCAATCTTAATGAGATATTTAACTGGTATAACGAGCATAAGGCTTACATAAAAATGAGTCCGAAAACTCGAAAGTCGGTTGAAACCATTCTTGAAAAGATGCAAGAGAAGCTTTCGGGCGCGTGAAAAACATCTCCTATAATGGAAAGGAGGTTGCGTTTATGGATTACTTTTTAGCTGTAAACGATAAGCAACTTGGCATTTGTCTGAGAATGCTATATGCTGAGAAGATTCGAGGATTTGTCGAAACCGTGATAAACGAGAAAGGCAAAATCGAGTTTCACATCAGCATAGCAGCAACTCCCGACATGTTTGAGGAGCTTAGGAAACGGTATCAAATACTGATTTCGTAAATCAGCTTCGTTTCCGGGTAAAAGGTCTGTAACATGGCCTTTTACTTTTTCGGTGAGTTGTGATAAAATAGGCAAAGGAGGCGATATCCGTGAAAGTCAACTCAAGAATGGTTTGTCCTGTCAGGCAGGCTGATGGAAGCTGGACCACCGAAGTAAAAGAGTTTGAGGAAGAAATCCCCGACCTCGGTAGACACTCGATGATTTGCAACAAATGCGGAGAAAAATCATATCCTGAGTGTCGGAAATGGTGCCCGATGGAAAAAGAACATGAGTCTAAGAGCTGAGAGAAATCTTGGCTCTTTTTATTTTTAAAAGGAGAAAATTTATGAGCTTTGTACAGTATGTGATTGCTTTCCTGATTCTCTATATTTGCGTATATGCGCTGATTAACCGGATGTGCCAGTGTATTGAGCACTGTGCAACCGCCAGAGCCTATTCCAAATTCAGAGAAAACGGTGTGCTGGTAAAGATGGATGATGTAGAGGCAGGTATCATGAAATCGAAAAAGGAGAAGGACAATGTCAAAGAAACGGTTTCGTAAATTGATTCTTCATTTTGTTTCGGCGTTGACGGCGATTGTGGTCTTATTGATTACAATCGCTTTTTTCGTGGCTTGGATTGCCTGGAGATCGGGCGCACCGTTGCCGTCGTAAAGGGAGGATATTATGTGGAAGCGCGAATTGATAAAGAACAAATTATATTCCGCTGCGCTTATCTCTCTGGGAGCTCTTAGCATCCCGATTGAATATGATGCAACGGCTTTTATATTTACCCTGATAATGGGGCTACCGCTCTTCTTTGCAAAGGAGAACTGGATTATGTGAGGAGGGCTGTGAGATGCAGATAAAGAAAGCTGCTGGGAAAGTATACGGAGCTGCCATGACCGTTGCTGAGAAAAAAGCCATGAACCTTGAAATTCAGAGGCAACTCGCAGAGTACGATAAAAAACACGCGACAGAAATTGACGCGCTTATTTTATGGGTTCTCCATTCAGAGTTCGGTTTTGGAGAAAAAAGGCTGCGTAGGTTCTATGACCGATTCAACAAAGCTATAGCAGAACTTCTCGAACGATATGCTATGGAGGAGGACGATAAAGTTTGGCTCTGTACATATTTATTGAAGCAATATGGAATCGATCTGAAAAAATGGCGCGAAGAAGGAGGTGAGAAGTCTTTTGACGGATAGAGATTTACGAAAGAACGCGGAAGGATATTCTGACCCGACTGCTTATGAGGCGATGAAGAATCTGGATAGAGAGGACGAGCGGTTTCACAAACTGCTGCATACCATCTTTGATATTTGTGAACTGGCCGGCTTCCATCTGGAGGAGCGAATCGTTTTACGGGACGAGCAGACGGGAAAGATTTGGAGGTGATTTTGTCGTCCGTACTGGTCTTTGGAGTCCGATGAAGTCCAATCTAGGTTAAAAACTGTCTCTTATACACATCTCCGAGCCCACGAGACTACGCTGCATCG
>CAMQZX010000277.1 GCA_947039785.1 uncultured Lachnospiraceae bacterium
GCGTGTTACTGGGAACGGAGTGAACAGTAACAATTTGAGTAAGATTTTACTAAGAAAATACATGATTTTACTTGACGAATAAAAATTTTTTTATTATATTATATGTAAATATGATTGATAGAATCTTCAATACCACATAACTGACATTATGTGGTTTTTATATGCTTAATTTCATAATCTGGTCTAATTGTTGCTGATAAACTTCTCCAGTATTGGCTGTATAGATTCGTGTTACATTAAGGCTACTGTGTCCCAGCAGATCAGCAAGTCCTGTCAGATCCTTCGTATACTGATAATATACTCTGGCAAACAAATGCCTGAGATTATGCGGATATACCTTTTCCTTTGATACCCCTGCTTTTTCTGTCAACCCCTTCATCTCACTCCAGATATTACTTCGATCCTTTGGTTTTCCGCTTTTTGTAGCAAAAACATATCCTTCCTGTATTTTTTGTTCTTCACAAAATAGAAGAATCTTATTTCTGATGTCCTCCGCAAGAAAAACTCTACGGTATTTCCCTTTATTATAGATTTCAATTCTTCCTTTCCTTACCCGTTCAACGGTAAAATATCTGAGTTCACTAATCCTGACTCCTGTGGCGGCGATCGTCTCTATGCAGAGTGCCAGCTGAACCTTTCCTTCATCTCTTGCTGTCTGCAGCAGCCGCTGATACTCCTGCCTTGTCAGTTCCTTTTCCTGATTCATGAATAAGTTCTTCTGCACTTTTAACCGTTTGACCTTCAGAAAATCTGCCTCCTGAAATTCCAGAAACTGATTCAGTGATGCCAGTATCGAATTCACACTGCTCACCGCATATTGCGAGACAAGCCATTCTTTATATTCCAATATTCTTAGTTTATTTACCACTCTTTCTTCCCCCAGAAAACGAAAAAACGTTTGAATATCCGTTTTATATTTCCGTATTGTCGCTTCCGCATTTTCTCTTTCATAGAGAAAAAGTTCGAATTCCTTGATATTTCTTTCTGAAATCTGTATTGCACGCTCTGTCATTTTTATAACTCCCTTTCTGCTAAAATAATATTCTTAATAGTATCTCACCCATTATATCTCAGTATTCTTTTTTTTCTGTATCTCAATCACGAGCAAAAAAGTTAGTAAAAATATCATTTTAGAGACAAAAAAGTATTGGATTTGACTTCCAATACTCAGATTTCTCATTTTTATCGAATACGTTTTTCCATATCCATCATCAGATCCGCCAGAATCATAGGTGGCGATATCATCCTCCTATCGCCTGAGACACCGGGAATTGCAGTCTGCGGCTGTCGGTTTAAGAACATCAAGGCGGACGCAGGAACAAAGGAACTTCTGCGAAATAACGGCGGACTGGTGATATAAAAGAATTCCCCTGACTATTATTCACTATAGCCAGGGGAATCTGTCTGTTACTCAAAGTATATTCTATTATTGGGCTATGTCTCGGGATTTTGTGCCATCAGCCCCAAAACACCTCTCGGGACAGTGGTGCGTGAACAGCAACTGCCAATCATCTGCCGATCACCGATATGTACAGAGATTCCATGCACCTTTGACAGCACAATCAAATTGCGCTGTAGTTTACATACTTAAACAGAATCTGCATTTTTATATTTCATACACCTATCTCATAGCTGCGTCGATTCTCTTTACAGCTTCCATCAATTCATCCATAGAATTAGCAAAAGAAAAACGAAGACAGTTTTCACCGCCTGAACCATAGGATGCTCCAGGAACGCCAACCACACCGGCTTTTTCCAAAAGATATTCCGCCATCTGGAAGCTGTCCATGCCATCCATCTCCATTTTAACCCATGCATAAAAAGCACCCTCCGGATATTCAGCTGTTACTCCTGGAATTCTGTTCAAGGCTCCAATAAAAGCATTTCTACGCTCCTCATAAATCTTTCGCATCGCTTTTATCTCGTCTGTACAGTCTAAAGCAACAATTGCCGCATCCTGAATAAAGGTACATACACCGGTAACTGTATGGGAATGAAGTATGCTGACAGGCTTCATTGTGTCCTTTGGAGCACATAAATAGCCTAGTCGCCATCCAGTCATTGCCACAGATTTTGAAAATCCATTGACAGTAATTACACGATCTGCTATTTCTTTTCTGCTTCCCACACTGATTGTTTTCTTGCCATCGTAGACAATTCTTTCATAAACCTCATCTGAGATTATGTACAGCGAATGCCTTTTCACAAAAGCTTCAATGGCATCAGCCTCCGACTCTGACAAGATTTTTCCGGTAGGATTATTGGGATAATTCAGGATTAACAGCTTCGTTCCTTCCACATAAGCATTCTCCAAAAGTTCCTCCGTAATTATGTAATTTTCCTCATACTTCAAGGTCACATGCACCGGAATTCCTCCTGCTGCCTGTACAATGGGTGCATAAGATACCCAAGCGGGGTTTAATATCATAACCTTCTCACCAGAATTTATCAAGGCGCGGACCGCAAGATATATGGCATATTTTCCTCCCGGAGTAACCACGATCTGAGAAGCCTCACATTCAATCCCATTTTCTTCCCGCAGCTTTTGCGCAATCCTCTCTCTCAGCGGCAACACACCAATACCTACTGCATAATGTGTATTTCCCTCTGCAATGGACTGCATTCCCCGAAACCGGATTTTATCCGGAGTGTCAAAATCCGGTTCGCCTCCTGCCAAGCCAATGATATCCTCACCTTTTTCTTTTAAATCCCTCACCTTAGCCATCAAATTCAAAGAAGCAGATGGCGGTATAGACTGTAATACTTCATTCAAACTCATTTGTATCTCCTCCATTTTCAATTGATCTCAAATCCCAATTCTTCAATTTTTCGATTCAGATCCTGCAAGATGGGGGACTCCAAGTCCCAGGTTCCATTCTCAATCAATGAAGTCATAAGCTCCTCTCTGGCAAATTGCGACTGGAGTTTTTGTAAAACTGCGTGACAGTCTTCCTGACGTACCACTACAATTCCGTCTTCGTCCCCTACGATCAAATCTCCCGGATGTACCACCTGCCCTCCACAGGCTATATCCGTATTGATTTCTCCCAGCGGATGCTTATAAGGACCCCGGGGGGTGACGCCTATGGCGTAAACGGGAAAATCATTCTCTTTCAGATAATCTACATCCCGCACACAGCCGTCTACCACAAATCCGGCAATTTCCTTGCTTCTTGCATAACGGTACATCACATCACCGCAGACACTGTGATTCACATCGCCGCAGGCATTTACCACGATCACATCGCCTGGATTTGCCATAGACATGGCTTTATGAAACATACCATTGTCTGCAATCGCTGCCTTTACAGTCAAAGCCGGTCCACAAATACTCTTTGCCTTTCCCATAGGCGATATACGTGCATCCATGGCAAACAGACGGCCCATGCAATCTGAAATATTTGCTGTTGGTATACCCTCGTACTGTTTTATAATTTCTTTTTCTGGCCTTTGAATCATTCGGTTAATTCTCATTCCTGGATTTCTCATAAAAACCCCTCCTTTAATCCCATTATATAGACCCCCCAATTTATTTGTAAAACAGATATAAATAATATTAAATATCGTTTTTTATGATATATTAACTAAAAAATAAAGTATAGAAGGTTTTTCCAGCCATCATCAATGTTACCAGCAGTACGATAGAAAATAATACATTCATAACTTTTCCATTTGCATATTTACCGAGTTTATCCTTTCGATTACTAATATAGAAAAGCAACACAATACAAATCGGAAGAAAGATTCCATTTCCTGACTGCGCCATGATGATTAAATTTGTAGGTGCTCCTCCTGTAATGGCAAAAAAGCAGGACAAAAGCAGCTCAAACGCCAATACCATTTTAAATTTGGGGTTCTTTAAATTCGTTTCCCAGCCAAGGAGTCCTGTTACCACATAAGCAGCGCCCATCGGACAGGTAATTGAAGAAGAAACACCAGCGGAGAATATACCAAGCGCAAAAATTAATTTCGCATAATTTCCTACCAACGGTTCCAATCCCTTTGCCACATCTGAAAGGGCTTCTACACTTTCCCCGCGTCTCGCAAGGCTGGCGCCTACTGTAATAATTGCAATGGAAATCAAAGCTGTCAGGATTCCATTTATACTGATATCAAATTTATGATCTATCATCTTATCCTCAATCTCTTCGTCTGACTTCAAATTTCCTTTTGCTGCTATATCTGCACAGGAGGAAGCGTACAAAAAGACATTGGTAGTGGCAAGTGTAGTTCCAATCAATCCCATGGCCACAATCTGAGCACCGGAAGGAATCGTAGGAATAAACATACCCTTCAGCAGCTCACCCACATCTGGTTTTACTACAATTGCTGTAAGAGTAAAAATCGCTGCCATCAAAAGGATCAAAGCAGTCAAAAACACTTCGATGATACGAAGATTTCCGGAAAACAACAGCACTGCTGCAATTGCTGTGATTGCCAGGCAGAGCGCAGTACGATGCTCTCCCAGGAAAATCGATGCTCCCACTGAGGAACCAACGATATTCGAAGCCTCAAAAGCAATATTTCCTCCGGCAACCGTCACAATCAACAAAATCGTAATCGGCCATTTCCATTTGGAATCTGTAAATATTTCCCGTATATTATCTGAAAGACCTTTTCCTGTAACAGTAGAAATTTTGCTGGTAATAATCTGTGTAACCACTGCCGCCAACACAGCAAAAATAATTGCCCAGCCTAAGCTTTGTCCATAGCTGTAACCTGCCATACTGCAGGATGTGACAGAGCCTGGACCAATAACCGCTGCTGCGATCACTGCTGCTGGTCCCATACTTTTCATACGCTGCCAAAATGTCTTTTTTGTTTTCATCGTTTGTCCTCCCTCATTTTTTGGGTACTGTAAAGTTTTACAGCCCTATTTTTCTTTAAAACCTTATATTTTCAAGGGTTACACCACTTTTTGCAAATAAAAAAGCAATGACCCCCTTTTTTCGTGTATAATGTAGTCACCACAACAACAAAAATACCGAAAGGACAAATCATTGCTTATGGATAACATTATACTCTATTTACTTACTATCATTCAAGAACAATACAAACAAATTTCCTGGCTTGTTCTCTTTATGTTACCGTTCATGGGTTAGCTTGAGTTAAGAAGACCGATGGTGTAGACTGTTCTT
>CAMQZX010000278.1 GCA_947039785.1 uncultured Lachnospiraceae bacterium
CGTAGTCTCGTGGGCTCGGAGATGTGTATAAGAGACAGTATAAAAAGTCCACAGGCAGGAGAGCGTTATGAAACGACACTGGCTGGCTTTTTCTATCAGAAAATTCACTGGGATTGCGGCTCTTAGCAGGATTCCTTTTTCTTCAAAATCCAAATATTTGTTATAGAAAATATCAGGAAGAAGACAAATACGCTGAGGAAAAAGGGCAGATTGCCGCCAACCAGATTGTCGGTGTTTTTGTTGGAATTCATTCCCAAAAGCATCAGGGAGTAGGGCCAGATTAACCCTAAATTTTTATTGGAAAATATAAGTCCTGCAACACTTCCAAACAAGGCGATTCCGATGGGAACGGAGAAGCTTCGTACAAGCAATGACAAAAGAAGCTGTAAAGCTCCGATGACAAGGCTCGCCAAAGTTCCTCTGAAAATCCAGAAGAGAATCTGGGTGGGAATGAAACCGGAAAGTCCAATGAATTTCCCTGCCAGCAGGAATAATATACTGAGCCAGAGTTGGGTGATAATTGTTACTTTAACGATAACAGCCAGCTTGCCCCAGTAGATGTCTGCCAGGGGGATGGGGCTGGATTTGAGCAGGTTCCAGTTATGGTTTAAATGTTCCAGACGCCAGAGATAAGCGCAGTAGAGGGCAATCAGCGGCGCGTAGAAAAAGTTGGCGTAGAACAGTGACATCTGCGTCCACAGGCTGTACCAGTCTTTGCTCAGAATAGACAGGTTCTGCAGCAGATTAAATACACCCATGACAGCAGGAATGCAGGGAATCAGCAGACATGCAATCCAGATACAGGAGTGTTTTAGTTTCATGTTTTCTGTTTTGATACAATTGATCAGCATCTGAAAGCTCCTTTCGATATCTTTACTAAATGAGTCAGGTCCCTTTCCCCATCGCTTATATTTCTGCCACAGATGAAGAGAAAAATTTTCCTGATGAGTTAAAGCTCTTTCTTCTGAAAGCGATGTTTCCCCAGCAGGTAGAGCAGCAGAGTGAACACCAAAAACAGAATGAATTTCACAGTGGGGAAGGGGATTGGATAATAGGTCAATGCCCGGGTGGCACGATCCCAGTCCATCCGCAAAGGGGTGAAGGTGGCAAAGTAGCTCCACAGTACAAACTGAGAGATTCGATCCGGAAAATAAATGGAAAATAATCCCAGAAAGGAGCCTGCCAGTCCAAGAATCAAAGGTACCAGCTGGTTTTCCGACAGCAGGGAAAGTGTTTGCTGGAGAATCATCACTGCCATTCCCACAAGCAATGTGCAGAGGAAGTTTAACCCCAGCACTGACAGCGGCAGCGTTTCTGTAAAGTGAAACATCTGTCCGGCACCAAGGATTAGAAGCATTTCTCCAAGACAGAACAAAAGCAGATATTTTGCAGAGTAGAGCAGTTTGCAGTCGTAGATGATTCTGCGACGCTGCAAGGTGCACAGAAGCTTTAACGTGTTTCCCTTGATTTCCATATCACAGATACGGCTGGAGATGACGGCGATCATCAGCGGCATCAGAATGGTGTTGAGCAGAGGAAGCTGAAAGAGCAGGGAGCTGTAGCCTTGCTGTTGGTCTTTTGAGGTTACTGTCTGGTAGGACCACATGGTCCAGAGTACCAGAAATGCCAGAATGACAGTGGGAATCAGCCACAGACAGCGGCGGCGGGCTTTTAATTTTTCAATGGATAATTGTCTGGAAAAGCTGATATTCATTATATATGCACCTTCTTTCCTGTCAGATGTAAGAAAATGTCCTCCAGACTCATCTGCTGTTCTTCCAGACGCAGCACACCGATACCGTTGTGGACCGCCATACGGACTGCCTGTGCCACGGTTCTGTCGTCAGAGCAGGACAGATAGACGGAGTCCTCTTTTAACACAGCAGGTATCTGAGCTGCCTTAAACAGGGGGATGCAGGATACGTTATCTGTGGTCTTCATGCAGATTTTAGAGCGGCTGTGTTCGTGGAGGCTTGCCAGAGTATCCTGAAAGATCAGTTCTCCCTCATCGATGATTCCCACATGGGTTGCCATCTGGTCGATTTCGCTTAGAAGATGGCTGGATACCAGGACAGTCATGCCATGACTTTGGGGAAGGGAGCAGATCAGCTCCCGCATTTCCTGAATTCCTGCAGGATCCAGACCATTGGTTGGCTCATCCAGCAGCAAGAGCCTGGGATTTCCCAACAGGGCGGCAGCCAGTCCAAGCCGCTGCTTCATGCCAAGAGAGTATTGCTTGACTTTCTTGTGCTGTTGATTTTCCATGCGGACGATGTTTAACACATGGTCGATTTCCTTTTCCGGCACGTCCTTTAAAGTGCAGATGATTTTCAGGTTTTCCCGTCCTGTAAGATGACCGTAATAGGAGGGCGATTCAATCAATGATCCAGTGTGTCCCAGAATAGACAGACGGTTTTCGTCGGTCATTTTTTGTCCCAGGACAGTGATCTCCCCGGCGCTGGGGTGGATCAGTCCCAGAATCATTTTCATAGTGGTGGATTTTCCGGCTCCGTTTGGACCGAGAAAGCCATAGATGCTGCCTCCCGGTACTTGAAGGTCCAGATGATTGACCACTTTTTTTGCGCCATATTGTTTGGTCAGGGCATCGGTGGTGATGACAGTTCCCATAATTATTACCTCCTGATAGATGATTTTTTCATTGTCTGATGTGCCTTGCCGCAGTGATTGGCACGTTTGTTCTGGAATTACTATAAGGACTTCACCTTATCTCAAGCTGAAATGAACCTTACTTTTTCCTTAAATTTTTTCCGGGGTTGATACAGGGGAATGATTTTGGTTTATAATGGAAAAAATAGTATGTGGAATCATAAGAGAGGTGGAAAAGCTTGAATAATATATACGACTGTAAATTACTGCTGGTGGATGACAACCTGCAGCTTCTTCACATGATAGAAGAGATTTTGAGAAAGGAAGGTTATCAGCACATTGTGACGGCCAAGTCCTGTCAGGAAGCCTATGAGGTGTTTGACAGGGAGGAGCTTCAGCTTGGAATTCTGGATGTGATGCTGCCGGACGGAGATGGCTTTTCTCTTTTTCGCAGACTGAGAGAACGGTGGGAGACGCCATTGTTGTTTTTGTCTGCCAAGGATGAAGACAATGACCGGCTGTTTGGGCTGGGGCTGGGAGCAGATGATTATATCACGAAGCCTTTTCTGCCTCAGGAGCTGTTGTTTCGGATCGCTGCCATTTTAAAACGAACATACTTTTTTGGAAATGGCAGAGCCCGGGAAGAAATCCTGGTACTGGGTGAGAGAACCATCAACTTTGAAAATGCCATGGTTACCTGGGAAGAAAAGAGTACTACTTTGACGGCAAAAGAGCTTCTGCTTTTGAGAAAGCTAAACAGCAACAGGGGAAATATTGTAACCTTCGATGCCTTGTGTCAGACGGCATGGGGTGACTTTTATTATGGATATGAAAATACACTGATGGTACATATCCGCAGACTGAGAGAGAAGATTGAAGAGGACCCGTCTCATCCCAAGTGGCTGCAGACGGTTCGGGGATTGGGATATCGTCTGAATAAATAGGAGGCAGAAGGTGAAAAGTCTATTTCGAGTAATTTTCCGTTACATGGGAACGGCGGTGCTTATTATCATTTTTATTCTGGCTATGAACGTGGCATCATTTATCTATATGGGCTATCAGACTTTACAGAAAGAGCAGCGGGAGGGCAGCGAATATATGCGGAGTCATCTGGCAGCTATGGGAGCGGAAATGAAAGAGACTGATGGAGCTTACGATCTAACACCGGAAGGATATGAGATTCTGGAAGAAACCGGCTATGTGTGGGCCATGCTGATAAATGGACAGGGGCAGGTGGTCTGGGAGTGGAAGGTTCCAGCGGAAGTACCCAGAAGCTATACCATGGCGGACGTATCAGTGTTCTGCAAATGGTATATTGCAGATTATCCGGTGAAAACCTGGACTTACGGGGACGGCTTTATGGTGTATGCGATGGACAAGGAGAAGGTGGCAAGGCTAAACGGCGAATTTTCTCTGGTGCTGATTGAGTCCTTTCCCCGGAATATTTTGAGGTGGGTTTTGCTGAACATTTTTCTGATTGTGATACTGGTTGCTTTTCTGGGATATCGGTTCTATCGCTCTTTGCAGCCCATTGCGTCGGGAATTGAGAGTCTGTCCAGGAAGGAAAATGTGGAGCTTTCTGAGAATGGAGTGACCAGAGAGCTGGCGCAGAAGTTTAATGAGACCTCCAGGATTCTGGCAGAGCAGGACCGAAGGCTGTCACAGAGGGATAACGCCAGAACCAACTGGATCGCAGGGGTATCCCATGATATCCGCACGCCCCTGTCTCTGATTACCGGATATTCCATTGGACTTTCGGAAGATGAGAATCTGACTCAGGGGCAGAAAAAGAAGCTTTCGATCATACAGAGCCAGAGTATGACGATCAAGAGGCTTATTGAGGACTTGAATTTGACTTCCAAGCTGGAGTATGAGGCCCATCCGCTGCGCATCGGGGATTATAGTCCGGCATCATTGATGCGGGAAATTGTGGCGGAATACTATAACAACGGATTGGATGAAAAATATGAGATTTATCTTTCCCTTCAGGATGTAGTGGAATCGGTAACAGCCCGGGGAGATGTGGAGCTTTTGAAACGATGCTTCCAGAATATCATCGGCAATTCCATCCGCCACAATGAAGAGGGTTGCTTTTTAAATCTGAGGGTGACTCGTGTAGGGGATTCCATTCACTATGCATTTCAGGATTCAGGTCCTGGAATCAGCAGGGAGGTGATTGAGGCGCTGGAGTCTTCCGGGGAAACAGGAAAGGACGGGCCACACGTTATGGGGCTTCGGGTGGTACGTCAGATTGTGTTGGCTCATGGAGGGACACTTTCTTTTGAAAAACGCCCGTCAGGAAATTATGATGTTCTGGTGGAATTGCGGTTTGCTCTGTGAATCGCCAAGGGTGTTACTGAGAACGGAGTGAACAGCAACATTTGCTTGCTTTAGTTGACGAAAAGGAAAGAATACAGTACACTTAATATCAGTGATTATAAAATTGGAGAAAGATAGGTGTTTTATGGATATAGAATTAAGATTTGCTGTGTTGATTGA
>CAMQZX010000279.1 GCA_947039785.1 uncultured Lachnospiraceae bacterium
ACACTTCTAGCTTCGTCGGCAGCGTCAGATGTGTATAAGAGACAGATATAAATCTATGTCTTGCCCCTAAGCACTGAATTCGGCTATCCAAATTCGCTTGTTAGGGGCATTTGCCCCTAAACCCCCTTCTGACGGCCGGCACACGAATTGTTCGCAGCTGTTCGATTGATGCAACTTATCTATTTGACTATAATATAACGACGCAAACATTTGCAAAGCACCACACATTAAGGGCGTTAATCATCTAAGCTGCGTATGTTTTCTTCCAAAAGACACAAAAGGCTGCGGATTCGCGAAGAAAAAGCGAAGCCTAATTAAAAACTAATAAACACCTGCTATAATTTCAGTATGGAGGTCTGCATATGGATAAAAAAATATTGATAATTGAGGATGAAGCGGCAATACAGAAAATACTCTCTGAGCCGCTGGCCTTTGCAGGATATAAGGTTACTACTGCTTCGGATGGATTGGAAGGTATCAACGCTTTTCACGAACAAAATTTTGACCTTATTCTATTGGATATCATGCTGCCAAAGATTGACGGATATACTGTATGTGAAATGATACGGCAGGAGTCGCAAATCCCAATTATTCTTTTAACTGCCCTTGATACTGAGGATGCCCAAATAAAGGGATTTGATAAACTGGCTGATGATTACATCACAAAACCGTTTTCCATAAAGCTCGTATTAAAGCGTGTGGAAGCTCTTTTGCGACGGACATCGTCAGGTACAGTGTCAGACAGTATCCGTTACAAGGAAATTACTTTGAGCGAAACAGAACGCAAGGTTACTGTTTCTGGAAACGAGGTAGCGCTTACCCATTTGGAATTTGAGATATTATTGTTGTTCCTTAAAAATAAGGGGCGTGTTTTCACAAGAGATGACTTACTTAATCTCGTTTGGGGATATGACTTTGTAGGAGATGAAAAGGGCATAAATTTCCATATTATGAATTTACGCAGGAAACTGGGTATCGATTATATTGAAACGGTCAGAGGGTGGGGATATAGAATTGCGAAAGAAAATTAAAAACAGTTTAAGCATAAAAGTGTTTTTATGGGTTTTCACCGCCCTTACTATTTGCAGTATGCTGATTTATGGAATTGTATTGACAGTCCTGCCCAAACAATATCAGGTTACATCGGATAAGCAACTGGACGAAAATACTGCAATCCTTGTTTCAAAGTTGCAGAATATGCGTTATGAGGAAGCGGTCAATGAAATCTATAATTTCTGTATTCAAAATAATTCGGCGGCAATACTCAGTGATGATAGCAAAACTTTGAGTTTTGGCGAAATAAAGACCAATGAATGGATGGTTATGACATCAAGCATTGCAATAACAGTTACTTTTACAGACAGCAAAACAGAATACGCATTGGTGGTATCTTCTCTATCACAAACGGCTGATATAATATTAAGCCTGATGCTTCGTTTTTTACCTGCTGTCTTTGCAATTATTTTGTTGCTATCGTCGTTAAGTGCCTTTATTTGCAGCAAAGTTATTGTCAGTCCTATCGCTAAAATCAGTCAGATTTCTAAGCGGATGACGTCACTTGATATGACTTGGAGGTGCGATGTTGAAAGTAACGACGAAATTGGCGTACTTGCTTCCAGTCTGAATACGATGGCAGGCCGATTGCAGGAAACGATGGAAGAATTAACAAATGCCAATAGTCAGCTAACGGATGATGTTGAAAAATTCAAGATATTGGAAGAACAACGCAGAAACTTTTTTGCAGCGGTATCCCACGAACTGAAAACTCCGCTTACCATCTTAAAAGGGCAAATCGAAAATATGATTTTGGGATACGGCGATTATCAAAATTACGAAAAATATCTGCCCGAAGCACTGAAAGCAACGGAAGATATAGAGCATCTTGTGAAAGAGATTATTGCCATATCCAAAATGCAAAGTATGGACTTAAAGGATACCTTGCAGGAAGTTTCGCTGAATCAAACGGTGAATGACACGATACAGGCTATCCTACCGATTGCACAGGATAAGGATATTCAGATATACCAAAATATCTTCACAGATGTAGTTTTGTCCGTCAATCCCAATCTTTGGAATAAAGTTCTGTCTAATATTATCGGGAATGCCGTTCGACATTCTCCCTGCGGCGAAAATGTTTTTATATCCATGCAGCCTTGTGAAAACGGAAATACTCTTGTAATCAAAAATACCGGAGCTTCTATTTCGGAGGCCGACCTTCCGCATATGTTCACCCCCTTTTATCGGACAGACAAATCGAGGAATAAGGCTACTGGAGGAAGCGGTCTGGGTCTATACATTGTCAAAACAATTCTTGACCTGCACAGTATGACCTATTGTATAAAAAACACAGAGCAGGGCGTAGCCTTTTATCTCTATTTAAGTTGATCATAACTTTATCCTATTAAAAGCTGCCAGCGAGTTGCTGACAGCTTTCAATGTAATCAAATCAAAGCCTTATGAAAATCAAATCAAAAACTAATCAACGGGTTGTATGATAGGTCTGCAATGATAGATTGCAGAAAGGATGAAAACAGATGAATGTGGAAATTTCTAACCTATCCATGACCTACCCGTCGGGCAAAACTGCCTTGCGGGGAATTAACCTGAAGATGAGTAGTCCGAATCTAATTGGACTTTTGGGACCAAATGGAGCGGGAAAGTCTACTTTGATGAAACTTCTGGTGGCGGGCCTTCTCCCTACCGAGGGAACAATCTTGATAGACGGAAAGCCCCTGATAAAGAAGGAGCGGCTACTGAAGGCCCGTCTGGGCTATCTGCCCCAGTCCTTTGGGCTGTTTGACGAGCTGACGGTTTGGCAATTTCTGGACTATATGGCAGCGCTAAAGGGAATCACCAATAGCAAAGAAGCCATCTCCGCCGTCATTCAGAGCACAAATCTAGAGGAAAAGCAAAAAGCGAAAATCCGCACTCTGTCCGGCGGTCAGCGTCAGCGAGTGGGAATTGCTCAGGCCATTTTAGGAGCTCCCCATTTTCTGATTTTCGATGAACCTACGGTGGGCCTTGACCCGGAGGAACGAATCGGCTTCCGTAATCTCTTTTCCCAAATGGCTCAGGATCGGCTGGTACTCCTGTCTACCCACATCATTGAGGATGTTCAGTCGGTATGCAATCAGTTGATCGTGATACATCAGGGATGTATTCGGTTCGTCGGTTCTCCCGCCAAACTGATTGCCGGGGCTGTGGGACATGTAGGTGTCTTTCGGGAGAAAGATCAGCGACAAGAGGCGGGTCTGCAGATCACATCCCGGATCAATACGGCTCAGGGCATCCTCTGCCGTGCTGTTGCAGAGAAACTGCCCGATTTTGTGGAACAGGCGGAACCCACTCTGGAGGACGCTTACCTCTACCTCATTTCCGGGGGGGTGGTTCAATGAGTATTCTGCGGCAATTTCGTCTGGAACTGACCAGACTGGTTCAAAGCCGTCTTACCTGGCTGGCTATCCTTTTGACCATCATCTCTCCCATTGTGGGACTGACGGTCTATCATCCTCTGCTTTCCGTCAGCGAAAGCGGCTATGCCACTACCATGCAGGGGATGGATCTGGCAAATCCGGCTCTGGCAGGCGGTGTGCTTGGCGCTGTCATATTTGCAATCCTCACCGTCTTGAGTATGGACAGGCTTCGACGGGATGGGATGGAAGCGCTGTTCCATGCAGTGGTATCCCCCATGACAGCCTCTTTGACCCAGCTGGGCGCACTGCTGTTCCTCTCTGTCCTGACCCAGCTCATCGCCATGCTGGTATGGCTTCCTTATACCATGTTCAAGCTGGGGGCGGTTTTTGACGCTGAAAGTTATTTTCTAATATATGTGATTTTCATGTATGGTGCGATACCTCTTGCCATCTTGTTCGTGTCCGCCGCTCATCAGTTTAGCCGGCGGACGGATGTGTCGCTGATCTTGTTTGCAGCTTTCGCTGCTCTCAGTTTGACGGTCTGGAGTAACCGGTGGCAGCTATGCTGGTTGAATCCGTGTGTCTTGGCGATTTCTGATGACTTTTCCAATGACCGTATTCTCCGATCGGTGGCCTATATGCGCCTTAGCTGGCTGCTAGCGCTGGCAGGGCTGTGGTGTCTGTCATATCTTGGTGTGCGGCGGTACGGAAAGGGATTATTTGCTTCCCTGCGTCACAACGTTCGGCGCTTTTACCGTTTGGTTTTGGTGTTGCTGCTGGCTGTCTGCGCCGCGTTTACCTATGCGAAACAGCCTTTTCTGGATCACAGTGAAGCACAGCCAGACTACAATTTTCTTTTTGCCTCCGAGTATCAGGAGGCTGTATTCTGCGATTTCTGGTCCGCCAAGGTGCGCCCAAAACCATCATCAGGACGGCTGGAAGGAACGGCTATGTATCAGCTTCTCAATTTGAGTGGTGAGGAACAGAGGATTGAGCTGCGGTTGAATCCGGGCTATCAGGTTCAGGCTGTCCGTGCCAATGGAGCTGATGTTCCCTTTTCTTTGAAAATGCGGGAGGTTATGAACCAACGAGGGCTTACCGTTACGCTGCCCGCAGACGAGAACATTGAGCTGGTCATTGACTATGGAGGATATCCCCGCGAGTGGAATTCGGAGGGCGGAGCGGTTCAGGGAGATATGGAAATCAGCGATACTTATATGGCGTTGGAGAATGCTATGCTCGCGCCCAGACTTTACGATGTGCTTCAGGCGGGAGAAACCCTGCCGGTCACGGTGGAGATTACCCTGCCAGACCAAATGATTCCTGTTCCTTTCGGAACGGAGGAGGCGGAGCTTTTGGATCAAAAACCGGACGGTTCCAACATTTGGCGAGTTGAGGGAGATGGGGGCAGTGTCATTCTTTATGTAGGGGATTATGTGCGGGAGGACATTCCCATTGAAAGTGCCGGACTTACCATCCAGTTTTACTATGCTCGAAAGCATCAACCTCTCATGGAGGAGGCGGATACCGCCGGAGCTATCCGAAAGGTTGTCGAATACTGCACCGAGCATATTGGCCCGCTGGCCTTCTATGACGGCAGCGTCTTTAAACTTATCGAAAAACGGAGCAGCAGCAGCGGCTCTGTCTCTTATACACATCTCCGAGCCCACGAGACTACGCTGCATCGCGGTT
>CAMQZX010000280.1 GCA_947039785.1 uncultured Lachnospiraceae bacterium
AGAAACTTATTAACCAAGTAGTCTTGCTTGACTACATCATTATTATACTAGGAGGGATTATAATGAATGCAATTCGTTTTCTGCTAAATGGTGAAGAAAAAACATATAAAGGAAGCGCCACAGACCGCCTTCTGGACGTTCTCCGTGATACTTACCGTATGATCAGTGTAAAATGCGGTTGCAAGGAAGGGGAATGCGGTGCATGTTCTGTATTAATCGACGGTGTATTGATGAACTCCTGTTGTGTGGCGATGGGAGCTGTGGATGGATGTGAAGTGGTTACGATGGAAGGCTTTCGTGAGACAGAACGTTTCGCAGTGTTGGATAAGGCATTTGCTTCTGTCTCTGCCGTGCAATGCGGATTCTGCATTCCGGGAATGGTGCTGGCAGCAGAAGCGTTGCTTAGTAAAATTCCAAATCCTACAGAGGAGCAGATTCGTGAGGGAATATCCGGCAATCTTTGCAGATGTACGGGATACAATGCCATTGTAGCAGCAATTGAGACAGCAGCAAAGGAGGGTGCAGGATTATGGTAAATGGTTATAAACCTTCCTCTTTGCAGGAAGCATTGGAAATTAGAAATGCACATGATGTGGTTCCTTATGCGGGGGGAACGGATTTGATGGTGGAAGACAGAAAAGGCGTGTCTTATCTGTTTTTGAATAAATTGCAGGAATTAAAAGAAATCCGGGTGGATGAAGAGTACATCCGCATCGGTGCGGCGGTTACCTTCACAGAGGCACTGGCTTCTGATCTGGTACCTCAGCTTATGAAGGAAGCGGTATCCAGAATCGCAGCACCTGCCATTCGAAATGCAGGAACCTTCGGCGGCAATATTGGTAACGGCTCCGCCAAGGCAGACTCTGTTCTCATTGATTTTGTGGCAGATGCCAAGGTGCGTCTGGTTTCTGTGGAAGGTGAGCGTATTGTGGACATTGATCAGTTCTATCAGGGGCGTAAGCAGTTGGATCTGCGTTCCAACGAGTTGATCGCTGAGATTCTTCTGCCGAAGGAAGGACTGGACAATTACTATTATAAGAAAGTGGGAGGCAGAAATGCTCTTGCCATTTCCCGCGTTTCCTTTGCAGGTCTGATCGTGATAAAGGAAAATCACATTGAGAAGATTGCCGCTGCCTTCGGTGCCGTGGCAGGAACTGTTTTGCGGTATCGGGATCTGGAGGATATGCTGACTGGCAGAACGTTGGAAGAAGCCAGACAGATGAAGCCGGAGATTTTACGTCTCTACAGTGAGAGAATGGAGCTGACCCGCGGCCGTGTATCTGCGGAGTACCGTAAGAAAGTATGTATGAATCTGTTGGATGATTTTCTGACAGATAAGGGATTCGGTTAATTTATGTATTTATGTTTTTGGGTGAGAGTTTCTTGAAAATGGGGAGTTCAAGAGGCAAAACTATATATTCGATTCGTAAAGGAGAATACAAATTGTATACATTAACTGTTAACGGAAAAACTTATGAGGCGGCTCATGATAAAAAGCTGCTGCATTTTTTGAGAGACGATTTACATCTGACTGCTACTAAGGACGGATGCAGCGAGGGCGCCTGCGGTACCTGTACGGTATTGATTGACGGTAAGAAGGTAAAAGCCTGTGTACCTAAAATCAGTACGTTGGAGGGTAAGCAGATTCTTACCGTAGAGGGAATCCCGGAAGAAGAAATGAAGGTTTATCAGCACTGCTTTGCGGAGGCTGGGGCGGTACAGTGCGGATTTTGTATTCCAGGCATGGTGATTTCCGCTAAGAGTCTTCTGGATGTGAATTTAAATCCCACCAGAAAAGATGTAAAGCAGGCAATTAAAGGCAATCTGTGTCGCTGTACCGGATATAAGAAAATCGAGGATGCTATAATGATGGCAGCAGATTTCTTCAGAGAAAAGAAAGAAATTCCGGCACCGCCTACCACATTGAAAATGAATCAGCACTTTAAACGTATTGATGCTGATGAGAAGGTGGATGGCTCCGGTATTTTCGCAGACGATATTTATATGCCTGGTATGATTTACGCAAAATGTCTGTATTCCAAATATCCAAGAGCAAGAATTGACCGAATCGATGTGTCAAAAGCATTGGAGCATCCGGATTGTGTGGAGATTCTGACTAAGAATGATGTGCCCTGCAATAAGATTGGCCATATTAAACAGGATTGGGATGTGCTGATGGGCGAGGGAGATATTACCCGTTACGTGGGCAATGCACTGGCGGTGGTGGCTTCCACCAGGCAGGAGGCGCTAGAGGAGATTATCGCTTTGATTCAGGTGGATTACACAGAGTTAAAGCCAATCACCAGTCCTTATGATGCTTTGAGAGGAGATGCGCCTCTGATTCATGAGGATGGTAACATTATGAGCCGTGCCAACCTGGTCCGCGGCAATGCTGACGAGGCAATCAGGAATTCTAAATATGTGGTGACACGAAAATACAAGACTTCCTGGCAGGAGCATGGCTTTATGGAGCCGGAGTGCTGCGTAGCTCTCCCGGAAGGAGAAGACGGCCTTCTGGTTTATACCACCAGCCAGTCTGTCTATGATGTACAGCGTGAATGTGCACAGATGCTGCAGATTCCAAAGGAAAAGGTTCACTGTCATGCTCCGCTGGTAGGCGGCGGCTTCGGCGGTAAGGAAGATATGTCTGTTCAGCAGTATGCTGCACTGATGGCATGGTATACCAAGAAGCCTGTCAAGGTAAAATACAGCCGTAAGGAATCTCTGGATTATCATGTGAAACGTCATCCCATGGAGATGGAATTTACAACAGCCTGTGATGAAAATGGTAAGCTGACTGCCATGAAAGGTGTTATCATTGCAGATACCGGAGCATATGCATCTCTGGGAGGCCCTGTGCTACATCGTGCATGTACCCATGCAGCAGGCCCATACAATTATCAGAATATTGATATCTTTGGTATGTCTGTGTACACCAATAATGTGGTGGCAGGCGCTTACCGCGGATTCGGAGTGGCACAGAGCTGCTTTGCCACGGAGATGAATATTAACCTGCTGGCAGAGATGGTGGGAATTGACCCATGGGAAATTCGCCACCGCAACGCCATCAAGCCGGGAGATATTCTCCCCAACGGACAGACTGCTGATCCAAACACCAATATGGAAGCATGTCTGGAGGCAGTAAAGGATATTTACTACAGCAATCCTTATGCGGGAATTGCCTGTGGATTTAAGAATTCCGGCACTGGTATGGGTAAAATGGATGTAGGTCGTGTGCTTCTGTCTGTGGAGGAAGGAAAGATTCACATTCGTACTTCTGCTTCCTGTATGGGACAGGGAATCGGCCAGATGACTCTTACCGAAATCTGCCATGTGACAGATTTGGATCCGGCATTGTTTGTCCACGAAGCAGCAGATACAGTGCGCACACCGAACTCCGGTACTTCCACTGCTTCCCGTCAGACAGTAGTGACAGGAGAGGCTGCCCGCAGAGCAGGTGAAAAGTTAAAATGTGCTCTGGACAGCGGAAGGACAATTGCAGATTTGGAAGGTCAGGAATTCTACGGCGAATATTCTGCTCAGACCGATCCACTGGGAGCCATCAAAGACAACCCGATCAGTCACGTGTCCTACTCCTACGGTACTCAGGTAATTATCCTCAACGAAGAAGGCGAGATTACAAAGGCGGTATCAGCCTTTGATGTGGGTACTCCGGTGAATATTCAGTCTGTGGAAGGACAGATTGAGGGCGGTATGATCATGGGAATCGGCTACGGTGTCACCGAGGAATTCAAGTGTGAGAATGGCTATCCTATGAGCAAACTGGGTACCATTGGCCTTATGAGAGCTGACAAGGCACCTGAGCTGGATGTTATCCTCTGTGTTCCGGAAGAGAAAGATAAACTGCCCTACTCTCTGGGAGCCAAAGGCTGTGGAGAGCTGTGCATGATCCCCACAGCGCCGGCATGTGCTCATGCATACTACCGCCTGGACGGCAAATTCCGCCAGAGCATTCCACTGGAAGATACCTTCTACAGAAAAAAGAAAAAGATTAAATAAGAAATGAATTAAGAAGTAAATAGAAAGCAAGCGATACCCAATTGAATCCCGCACAGGGGCAGAGATGTTCCTGTGCGGGTATTTCTCCTTATTTGAGCCAAATATCCCACAAATTGTGGAATACATCTTGCGGAAAGCGATTTTCGACCACACTCTAAATATGTGGGAAAAGGTCCGGTGGCTTATTTTTTAAGCAGGATCAGGAAATTAACAGCCGGGCATAGAAGGCGGTTTCATTTTGATGTTTTACAATCTCGGCGGCCTGAAGGCAGCCCTGCAGAGTTTCCGGATGGTAATTGGTATTTTGCCACAGGGCTTCTATAACTCCGGTCATGTTGACGAATGCCATACCACAGGGGAGGGTTACGGTGATTCGCTTGGCAGTCTCGTAGCAGGCACGGAAAAATTCCCCCAGTTTTATGCCGTGGAGCATATGATTGGATTCACTGACCAGATTGGCCCTTACAAAGCAACCTCTTATGGAAATGTGCTTTAATCGACGAAATTCGGCAGCCAGTCCGGCAAGTTGGTGGACGTAGAATGCAGGATGGTTGTCTGGCTTGTAATCTTCTGGAACGATGTGGATTCCGATGATTTCTATGGGCTGCGGCTGGGTGGGGGAAGTGTGTCTGGCGGTGATTTCGTCGATGAGCTTTATCTCATCCAGACTGCCAGCCATATACCGGCATTTTCCAAAACAGGCTTCCACTTCGCCGGGAGTGGCGCCTGAGCTGATGTCATAGTAGATGTTCTGGGAATCCATTCCCAACTCCACCGCCTCAAGAACAGTCTTGCAGCTTGAGGTTTCCAGGCAATAGTGTTTCTCGGCCAGATAGTTTATGGTGCCAGGATCTGTAGTTCCACCATAGAGATACTGTACTTCGGATAACAGTTTTGATACACGGTCAATTTTGATAAGATTACTTCCCATTGTGTTTCCTCCCGATAAAGTGTGTTCTATATATTAAGCATATCGAATAGAGGGGAAATTGCAAGTTCTTTTTATATCTGTCTCTTATACACATCTGACGCTGCCGACGAAGCTAGAAGTGT
>CAMQZX010000281.1 GCA_947039785.1 uncultured Lachnospiraceae bacterium
ATTATTATCAGTTACATAGTAAGATGGTTTAAAATTATCTGTAAAGTACTTTCCAAATCTTTATTTTCTTCCTCAATTGTAATATCTGCATACTTTTCATAAAGAGGAATCCTCTCCTCATAAAGCTGCGCCAAAGTCTGTCCATCCTTCAGGACAACGCCCCTTCCCCTCAGATTTCCCAGACGTTTTGACAGAGACGCAAGAGATAATTTCAGATAGATAACCGTACCTATGGTTTTCAGATGCTCCATTGCCTCTCTGCAATAGACTACACTCCCTCCTGTAGCAATCACAGTGCGGTCTGTCTCAATAGAAGCATTTACCTCATTTTCAATTTTCATAAAACCATCTGTGCCTGTTTCCCGGATAATCTTACTTAAGATCATGCCTGTTTTTTTCTGAATCAACAGATCCGTGTCCATAAATTCATATCCCAGAACCTTTGCCAACACCACTCCAATAGTACTTTTTCCCACCCCCGGCATACCAATCAGAATAATATTTTCTTTTGGATGTGTCATAAATCTTTACTCTCTCTGTCCTTAGTTTATCGTTTGTTTTTTAATTTCTTACGATTTTTTTTCTTTCGTACGCTGTATCCAAATGTTCCCAGCTTCTTTCCAAGAGAATAATATTCCCCATGGGAGTATACCAGAGGCTGAGACTTTTGTAAATCAAACTTTCCGTCCTCGTCCATATAAGCTTCATCTGCATGTACTGCCAGAACTTTTGCAAGAAACAATACATGGGAACCTAACTCCTGGACAGAAGTCACCTGACATTCAATATTCACCGGAGATTCCCCGATCATAGGAGCCTTCACATGGGAAGCTGGCGCTTTTGTCAGCTTCATCTCCTGGAACTTGTCCACGTCTCTTCCAGACTTTACACCACAGTAATCTGTGGCAAAGGCCAGCTTTTCGGTGGTCAGATTGATGACAAATTCTCCGGTACTTTTTAACATTTCGTAAGAATATCTGGATTTTCTTACAGAAATAGACACCATAGCTGGATTGGTACACACGGTACCAGTCCAGGCTATGGTGATAATATTATCCTTCCCTTTGCCATCTGTCACGCTGACCATGACCGCTGGCAGAGGATATAACATATTTCCGGGCTTCCACTTCTGCTTTCCCATACTTTTATACATCCTGAGCAGCTTCCATCAGACCTGGAATCAACTGCTTCTTGCGAGATACCACACCGGGCAGGATACAATGTCCGTCCTTTGCCTTCACTTCAAATGCAACAGAAGCCATACGTTCGCTGTCATCTCCATAGTAGAGAAGCTCTGTGGATTCTTCCAGGATATTTGTCAGCATAAAATATACCTGGCTGACTCCGTTTCGGCCGCACTCCAGCTCCATAAACGGAAGAAGACGTTCCTTTACCTCTGTCAGCTCCTCCGCATTCATGGATGTAATCTGGCCAACGCCAAAGGTAACATTTTCCGTAATAAACTTCTTGTAATCCTGATAGAAAATTTCTTCAGGAGATTTGTCCTTCAGATTACTTCCCGCCTTAAACATCTCTGATGCAAATTTTTCAATATCAATTCCCGCAATAAGCGCCAGCGCACCGGCAGCCATTTTATCGGCAATGGTGCAGGTGGGGGAACGGAACATCAGTGTATCGGAAATAATCGCTGCACAGAGCAGCCCTGCTATCTTAGGAGGAATATCCAGTCGTTCCTCCTGATAGATCCGATACATAATCGTTGCTGTACAGCCTACCGGCTCATTGCGAAACAATACCGGTTGAATAGTCTCCAGGCTTCCCAGTCTATGATGGTCGATAATCTCCAGAATCTCAGCATTTTCGATATTGTCCACTGCCTGATTCTTCTCATTATGATCTACAAGGATTACCTGCTTCCTGCGCATTCCCAACATGTTACGTCTGGAAATAGTCCCCAGACATTTTCCCTTCTTGCTTATAACCGGAAAGGCACGATGTCTGTGCTTAACCATAATATCCTTGATAACATCGGTATAATCCTCTGTGTGGAATGTGATCAGATTATCCTTCTTCATGATGTGACGGACAGGAATACTCTGATTGATCAGTCTTGCCACAGTAAAAGTATCCATTGGACTGGTAATGACCACACATTCCTTCTCTTCTGCCAGCCTGCGCACCTTTTCTGTAACTGGAGAGTCCAGACACAAAATAATGCAGCTTGCTCCAAATTCTATCATGCTGCAGTGCTCTTCTTCACGGTTTGCCATGATAACCAGATCGTCCTGTTCTATGTGCTGCTTCATAAGAGCCATATCCGCAGCGCCCACCATAACCTTACCCTTTATAAAGTATCCATGGCTATTTCCAACTTCTACCTTTCCGTCGATGGTATCTGCTATACTCTGATATTGTGTCTTGGCAGCCGCCAACATATGACTATCAGAATTTTCCATGTAGGTCTGGGCAATGTCACCGATGGTCACAAGTCCCTCCAGATGACCTTCTTTATCCTGAATGGGAAGTGTTACCACACCATTTTCACGCATCATATTCCATGCCTGCTTGATGGAATAATTGCCGCGGGCATCCAGACTCTTTCGGATTTCCATATCCTTCACCTGAGTTCCCACATCGGTAATGTATCCAGGTGCATCCACACCAAATCGATTCAGGACATAAGCTGTCTCGTCATTGATCTGACCAGCTCTCTTTGCCTGATACTTCTTCTCATCGCTTCGGTTCTTAATATCCGCATAGGCGATGGCAGAGCAGATGGAATCTGTGTCCGGATTTTTATGTCCTACGATATACACTTTTCTGTTATCGCTCATATTCTCTCTTTCCCCAATTAAAATGGATTTTATTTTAAAATTAGTCTAACTTAATATTTGCAAATAAAGAACCAAGAGAAGTTGTCAGCTCTTCCGATTTTGGCAGTTCTACCTTCTCCTCCACTTCATTTTCTTCCATCACATCATTTAATGCACGGATACTCAGGCTCAATTTACCGTCTTTGATCTGAGTTAATTTAGCTGTCACCTGATCTCCCACAGACAGAACTTCATTTGGAGTTTTTAATCTTCTGTTGCTGATCTGAGAAATGTGAACCAGACCGCTCAGTCCATTGTCCAAACGCACAAATGCACCATAAGGCTTAAGTGTCTCTACCACACCGCTTACTACCATACCTGGCTTCATTTCACTCATCACTTTTTCTCTCTCAGCCTGTTCCTGTTCTCTTAAAATCTCTTTTGCAGAAAGAACCAGCTTCTTATCTTCCGGATCAATATCCAGAATACGAACTTTGATGTGCCTGCCCAAAAATTCATCCAGATTCTCCACATATCCAAGAGATAATTTGGATGCCGGAATAAAACCTCTTACCTCATTCACATAGGCAACCACACCGCTTTTTACTACTTCTTTTATCTTAACATCAATTTCTGAATTGTCATTCTTCATCTGCATCAGCTCTTCCCACTGTGCCTGTTCCTCGTCATTCAGTGCCTCAAACTGCTGCTCTCTTGCTTCCATTTCTCTGTAAGAAGCTTCCAACTCTTTTTCATAATCTTTCATTGACTCACCCATTTTGATATCTCCTTCTAAAATCACAGAATTACAGAAATTCTTTTATTCTCCATTATAGCATCTTTCCGGCAATGAATACAAGATAAAAAAGAATCCCCGAAATATTTGAAAAACATTCCGGAGATTCCAAAAGTTCCTGAAAATGAGGAGTGCCCAGGCATGTCTGCCTGGGCAATTATTATGAAAAAATTTATATGTGTAATGAAAACATTACCTACATACTAGCGTCGCTCTTTCGAACTAAATATATCATAGCAATTACTTATGAACAAATTATGAACATTCTGTAAACTTTCAGTATATCTAACAAAAAACTTTCTCATTTATCTATTTTTTTGTGTATTTACACTATATTTTTTCGTTTGCTACCACATTATCCTAATAAATCATTAAAAAAATCAACAATTTTCTGCAGCAAATTCGACAAAAAGCTCTGCGTTTCTTCAGAATCCAGGTTAATATTAAGATCCATATCCTGCAGCTTATTGTACAGGCCTTCCACCTGCTCCTTTAACTGATTTACATCCAGATCCAGTCCATCAATCTTATCCATCAATTTCATAATTTTCTGTTTATCATCCTCAGACAGAGAGATATCCATCTCCGATGCTGCCTCATCAATCAGTCCGGCAATCTCCTCCTCAGAATAATCGTTGGATGCCACTTCGTTTTTGATAAAGCCTACCAGTTCTTCTGCCTTCTCACTGTCCCCAATGCTTCCTGCCAGATCACTGGTTACCACCAACTCATTGGTGGCTGTCTCCACATTTTGTGCATCTATTTTCTGTCCTGTCATATTTTCATATGATTTGATAGCGCCCACCAGACCTGCAGTACCAGAAATTTTAAATGGTCCCGCCACCTTAATATCTGCATTTTTAATACCAGCTGTAGCAAGAGCGTTCTGATACATACCTACAGTACAGTAAGAAATATTGTTTGTAGTCACTTTGATACCGTTGCCCTCTTCTTTTCCTTCCACCAGAACCGAGGACAACGCTCTGGAACCAATCAGACTGGAATCCAGATAAGAATCCAGATATTCATGTTCCATACTGTTGGTAATCTCCACCACCGTATAATTTTCCAGATTGCTTTCCTTCACTCCCAGAAGCTGCAGAACAGTACTCTTCTCCACATCTGTCAGATCCGCTCCCAGGGATAAATATGGCTTATCTAAGATGGCATCCTCCCGGTCTGCCATAACAGTCACCGGTGCCATCACGGTCATAATCGCAGCCAACAAAATTGCAATCTTTCTTTTACTTTTCATATGATTTCCTCCAATCGTTTGAAAACGCATGTTTCTGTATTCTTCATTGGCTCCCTAAGTATACCATATGCTAATAAAAAAGTTTCTTAATATTCTGTGAAAACTTTCTAAAAGATTTCCCAATATCTTTGTTTATTTTGCTACAGCTCATTGGTTTTTTCCAAAAATATATGGTATACCTGTCTCTTATACACATCTCCGAGCCCACGAGACTACGCTGCATC
>CAMQZX010000282.1 GCA_947039785.1 uncultured Lachnospiraceae bacterium
CTTGGCAGTGTTAAACTCAATCTTTTCACGGATTTTCTTAATATGCACCGTTACTGTGGCAATGTCTCCCACAGACTCCATATCCCAGATTTCCCTAAACAGTTCGTCCTTGGTAAACACTCTGTTTGGATTCTCTGCCAGGAAGGTAAGCAGGTCAAATTCCTTGGTGGTAAAGGAGGTCTCCTCCCCATTGACCCACACACGGCGGGCAGTCTTGTCAATCTTAATTCCGCGAATTTCGATAATGTCATTGGCAGGGCGCCCACTCCCGATCAGACGGTTGTAGCGGTCCAGATGGGCCTTCACTCTGGCAACCAGCTCACTGGGACTAAAGGGTTTTGTCATATAGTCATCGGCACCCAGTCCCAGGCCTCGAATTTTATCAATATCATCTTTCTTGGCAGAAACCATGATAATCGGTGTGTTCTTTCGGTCTCTCACCTGACGGCAGATTTCAAATCCATCCACGTTTGGAAGCATCAGATCCAAAATAATCAGATCATAATCCACATCCAGCGCCTGTCGAAGTCCAACATCTCCTCTGTTGGCTATTTCCACTTCAAAACCACTCAGCTCCAGATAGTCCTTCTCCAGATCAGCAATGGCTTCCTCGTCTTCCACAATTAATATTTTACTCATGATTTGGTACCTCCTGATATTTTCTTAATACAAAGTACATGATTGTGCCAATCCCTTCTTTACTGGTGGCCCATACTTTGCCTCCGTGATCCTCCATAATCTTTCTCACAATGGAAAGGCCGATTCCGCTGCCTCCCTTCGAGGAATTCCGTGAAAAATCCGTCCGGTAGAATCTGTCAAAAATATTAGGCAGATCCTTGGCAGCAATTCCCTTTCCATTATCTTCAATTTCCACCTGAATAAAATCGCCCACATCCTTCACCCGAAGCTGAATAATACCGTGGGCTTTATTCATATATTTGGTAGAGTTTGTCACAATATTATGTATCACGCGCCGAATCTGTTCCCCGTCGGCAATAATCAGAACGTGCTCATCCACATAGTTGGCATACACAAGATCAACACCTTTTACCTCCAACTCCAGCTGAAGTTCCTCTGCACAGTCGTTAAAGTAATCAGTAACCGGCAGTTTACTGAAGGTGTATGGAATACGATTAGTATCAATCTTAGAGTAAAATGTCAGCTCATTGATCAGATGATCCATTTCATTTGTTTTATTGTAAATAGTTCGGATATAACGGTCCATCTTCTCCGGCGTATCTGCCACGCCGTCCATAATGCCTTCCACATATCCTTTCACAGCCGTGATAGGAGTTTTCAGATCATGGGAAATATTACTGATCAGCTCTTTGTTTTCCTTATCCAGAATAATTTTTTCCTCTGCATTGGCCTTCAGACGTTTGCGCATGTCCTCAAAGTCACGGCAAAGCTCAGCGAATTCATCTTCACCCTCCACTTCCAACTCAAAATCCAGATTTCCGTCTTTAATATTTTTCGTGGCCTTCTTAAGCTTTACCAGCGGAGCCGCAATACTCCTGTAAATCCAAAATCCCACCAAAAGGCTGGTAAATACCAGAACGGTAATTACCACAATTAAAATGTCCTTTGCCATTAACTGGACACCGGCTGTACTGTCTTCTGATTCCATAATGGAAACATCATACTCCTGTTGAGCCTTCTGCATCTGACTGATTCCTTTTGTCTGCAGATGAGTCAGTCCATATAAAGTAGCGGAAAACAGCATCACCGGAACCAGAATGACCAGCATAAAGCCTACTATAATTCTGGTTTTTAACTTCATGTAACTTTCCGGCAGCTTTTATCACTTTTACAACGCTCTTAACTGCCTCTCTCCTGTCGTAATTTTCGTATCTCTATTGTATCATAACAGGAGTGGTCTATCTCTAAACTTTCTATAAAAAATTGCCGCAAAAGCCTTGATTTAAGGATAGTTTTTCTAAATTTTTACAGATACTTCCTCAGTTCTTCCACCTTGTCCAATTTCTCCCATGGAAGATTCAGGTCGTTACGTCCAAAGTGTCCATAAGCTGCAGTCTGTTTATAGATCGGCCTGCGAAGATCCAGCATCTTGATGATTCCGGCTGGTCTTAAGTCAAAGTTTTCACGGATGATCTCCACCAGCTTTGATTCTGATACTTTTCCTGTTCCTGCAGTATCCACTCCAACGGAGGTTGGATGAGCCACACCGATGGCATAAGATAACTGAACCTCACACTTATCAGCCAGACCTGCCGCCACAATGTTCTTAGCCACATAACGGGCTGCGTAAGCTGCAGAACGGTCCACCTTAGTGCAGTCTTTACCTGAGAAAGCGCCGCCGCCATGACGTGCATATCCACCGTAAGTATCTACGATGATTTTACGTCCTGTCAGACCGCTGTCTCCCTGTGGTCCGCCGATCACAAATCTTCCAGTGGGATTGATAAAGAACTTGGTCTGCTCATCTACCATTCCCTCCGGAATGATGGGATCAAATACATATTTTTTGATATCCTCATGAATCTGTTCCTGGGATACTTCCGGATCATGCTGAGTGGAGCATACCACTGCATCCAGACGTTTGGGTTGTCCCTTCTCATTGTATTCTACCGTTACCTGAGTTTTTCCGTCTGGTCTTAAGTAAGATAATGTACCGTCTTTGCGTACCTTGGTAAGCTGACGGGAAAGTTTATGTGCCAGTGCGATTGGATATGGCATATATTCTTCGGTCTCATTTGTAGCATAACCAAACATCATACCCTGGTCTCCGGCACCGATGGCTTCAATATCTGCATCAGACATGGTATTTTCTTTCGCTTCCAGAGCCTTATTTACACCCATGGCGATATCTGGTGACTGCTCATCAATTGTGGTAATCACACCGCAGGTATCCGCGTCAAAACCGTATTTTGCTCTCGTATATCCAATCTCTCTTACTGTCTCTCTCACAATTTTCTGAATGTCCACATAAGCCTTTGTAGTGATTTCTCCCATGACCATAACAAGACCTGTAGTGGTGCAGGTTTCACAAGCCACACGGCTCATTGGATCCTGTTCAAGCAGTGCGTCCAGAATCGCATCAGAAATCTGATCGCACATTTTATCCGGATGACCTTCAGTTACAGATTCAGAAGTAAATAAAATTTTCTCCATTGTCTCATTCTCCTCTTTAATATAAATATAGTTCACTAGTTATATGACTCACTCATAATATTAACAGAAGCTTCTAGAACGTGTTTTAAAATTGCTTTCCGCAAGATGTATTCCACAATTTGTGGGATATTGGGCTTAAATCAGGAAAGCGTAACAGGCTGCGCTCACCGAATTTGGGGTAAATAGACCGCAAAGTGGGGGATGCAGATTGCGGGAATGAATTTTTAAACACACTCTAAGGCCCCTGCCTTAAAAAAGGATATAAATCCTTTTTAATCAAAAAAACTGGCATTGAAAAAGTCCGTCATAAGACGGACTCAATCTTTCAATCGAATCCTCTTATTGTTCGAATTATCGCTCAGGTTGGCACCTTCCGCCAAGGGGGTTGCCGTGGTTTCACAGATCCTTTGTATCTCCACCACTCTGAATAAGAGAAATCATTACATTTTAATCAATTTTATACTCAACCAACGCGAAGCCTAAACTTCTGAATTTCCTTCTCGCTGGATACACGTTCAATCTCTGCACCCAGACTTCTCAATTTGCCTTCAAAGTTCTCGTATCCTCGCTGGATATATACAATATCATCTACAATGGTGATGCCGTCTGCAGCCAGTCCCGCAATTACCAGTGCAGCACCTGCTCGCAGATCCGGAGCACTGACTCTGGCTCCTGATAACTTTTGAACGCCATCAATAATCGCTGTATTTCCTTCCACCTTGATGTTGGCTCCCATTCTGGTCAGCTCATCGGCGTATTTAAAACGATTTTCAAAGATACTTTCTGTCACAATGCTGGTCCCCTGTGCCAGAGTTAATGTTACCGCAATCTGAGGCTGCATATCCGTAGGATATCCAGGATAAGGCAGTGTCTTTACATGCGTACGGCGCAGTCTCTTAGATGCCACAACCCTCACTGCATCGTCAAGTTCTTCCACCTCACATCCAATCTCTTCCAGTTTAGCTGTTGTTGCTTCCAGATGCTTGGGAATTACATTTTTTACTGTAATATCTCCCTTGGTGGCAGCAGCCGCAAACATGAAGGTTCCAGCCTCAATCTGATCAGGAATAATGGAGTACTCTGTCTTATGAAGCTTCTCCACTCCCTTAATTCGAATCACATCTGTACCAGCCCCTTTGATGATGGCGCCCATACTGTTTAAGAAGTTGGCAACGTCCACTACATGAGGCTCTCTTGCCGCATTTTCAATAATGGTTCTTCCCTGTGCCATAGATGCAGCCATCATGATATTGATGGTTGCTCCCACAGATACCATATCCAGGAAAATATGACTTCCGTGAAGATGCTCTGCCTTTGCCACAATGGCACCATTCATAATGTCCACTTTGGCACCCAGCGCACGAAATCCCTTCAAATGCTGGTCAATAGGTCTGCTTCCAATGTTGCACCCACCTGGAAGAGGTACCTCAGCTTTCTTGTATTTTCCCAACAGTGCTCCTAACAGATAGTAGGAAGCTCTGATTTTCTTAATATATTCATAATCTACACTGACATCTCCAATCGTAGATCCATTAATTTTGACTGTAGAGCGATTGATTCTATCTACCTGGGCTCCAATCTGCTGGATGGCCTCCAACAACACATTAATATCTCTGACATCTGGTAAATTCTCAATCAGTATCGTCTCATCTGTCATAATTGCCGCAGCCAGAATGGCCAGAGCTGCATTTTTCGCTCCCGCAATCTCAACTTCACCCACCAATGGATTGCCGCCTTTGATTATATACTGTTCCATAACGCACCTCTTCATTACATACTCCCAGGAAAAAACCTCCAGCGAATTACGTAATTATCAATTTTATTTTCCACAATACAGCTTTATACCTGTCTCTTATACACATCTGACGCTGCCGACGAAGCTAGAAGTG
>CAMQZX010000283.1 GCA_947039785.1 uncultured Lachnospiraceae bacterium
CGTCAGATGTGTATAAGAGACAGGTTCCGCATTTCATGCTCCCACAATCCTAAAATCGCAGACAATCATTGCTGAGGTGCAATGGCACTTCATAATTTATGTTTGTCTATGACAATCTTTGTATAGGTAAACATATTTCTCAAACTTATTATATCTTAAAATTCAACTGAAATCAATACGTGATGTTTCAAAATAAAACAAAAATCGTTTTAAAATGAATTGATTTTTTCGCAAAATCACGGTAACATTGGTTTAACGGAAGCATTAAAGAAACTTGATGTTTCATAATGAAACGAAAGGAGGAAAAATGGGATATCAAATTATACTGCCATCCTATATTTACGGCGGAGTAGGATGTGTAGAGAAGGTGAAAGAAATTTTGGATAGAGAGGGCGTAAAAAAGTCTTTAGTGTTTACAGACAAGGGCATTCGCCAATCCGGGCTTTTGGATCTTTTGCTGGTGCAGTTAGATGAAGTTCAGGTGGAATATGAGATTTTTGATGATTTGACAGCTGAACCTGCTTATCAGGACATTAATGAATTAATGGAAAAAGTGAAATGCAGCAGCGGTGATCTGATTATAGCCATAGGTGGCGGAAGTGTGATGGATGCTGCAAAACTCTGCTGTGTATTAAAGGATGCAGACTACACAGTGAAAGATTTGCTGGATGATCCCTCTAAGGCCAGGAAGCAGATGAAGACAGTGATGATTCCTACCACCTGCGGAACTGGTTCCGAAGCAACCTGCAATGCTATTGTAGCGATTCCAGAGGAACAATCAAAGAAGGGGATTGTCAGTGAGGCTATGATTCCTGATTATGTTATCTTGGATGCACAAATGATTGCTAACTTACCAAAACACATTGTGGCATCAACGGGAGTGGATGCTCTGGCACATGCAGTAGAATGCTTTACATCAAAGAAGGCAACTCCATTTTCTGATACATACGCAATGGCATCCGCAAAGCTGATTTTTAAAAATATTAGAGAGGCATATAATCATCCGGATAATATGCAGGCGAAGAGCGATATGATGCTGGGGGCTTTTTATGGTGGTGTCGCGATTACCGGAAGTGGAACGACAGCTGTTCATGCGTTATCCTATCCATTGGGGGGAAAATATCATATTGCACATGGTGTGTCCAATGCAATTTTATTTGCTCATGTAATAGAATTTAATAGAGATGCTTGTGAAGAACGCTTACAGTTATTATGTGACGCAATTGCCCCAGAATTGTCAGGCATGAGCAAATATGAGAAATCACAATATGTGATTGACCAGATTGCGGATATTGTAAAGGTGACAGAGATTCCTGCCGATTTGAAGGAATTTGGCGTTAAAAGAGAAGATTTGGATTTCCTTGTGGAGGCTGGCAGCCAGCAGCAAAGGCTTTTAGTTAATAACAGAAAAAATTTGAATAGAGAGGATATTCGAAGCATTTATGAGAAAGTATTAAAGTAGGGAGGAGTGGAATGAAAGAAAAACCTATTTTGGGGATTACTATGGGTGATCCTGCGGGAAATGGAACGGAGCTTTCTGCAAAAGCTTTATCAGATCCTCTGATATATGACAGATGTAGGCCTATCATTATAGGGGACGCAAATTGTATGGAAGCCGCAGTAAAGATTATTGGCAAAGAGAAAGAAATCAAAGTTCATCCGGTGAAAGATGTAAAGGATGCAAAATTTGAGTATGGGACTATTGATGTTTATGATATGGGAATTGTAGATATCAACAAAAGAATCTATGGAAGAGTATCTGCTATGTGTGGGGAAGCGGCCTTTCAGTATGTAAAAAAGGTGATTGAACTGGCACTGGCAGGAGAAGTAGATGCCACAGTTACTAATGCACTGAATAAAGAAGCCATTAATATGGCAGGACATCACTATTCCGGACATACGGAAATATATGCTCATTATACAGGGACTTCCAAATATACAATGATGTTAGTACATCATAATCTTCGTGTAGTACATGTATCAACACACGTGTCGCTTCGAGAAGCCTGCGATAGAGTGAAAAAAGATCGGGTGCTGGAAGTGATTCGTATTGCCAACGAAGGTTGTAAAGCTATTGGAATTAAAAATCCCAAAATTGGCGTGGCTGGGCTGAATCCTCATTGCGGAGAAGGGGGAATGTTTGGCAGGGAGGAGATAGCAGAAATTCAACCTGCTATTGATGAAGCGTTGTTAGAAGGTATCCAAATCCCTGAGAAGAGGCCAACTCCTCCAGATACCATATTCTCCAAAGCTTTGGGTGGATGGTATGACATCGTGGTTGCAATGTATCATGACCAAGGTCATATACCGCTAAAAGTAAAAGGCTTTGTCTATAATCAAGAGATAAAGAGATGGGATGCAGTGGCTGGCGTGAATGTTACACTGGGACTTCCTATTATCCGTGCGTCGGTAGACCATGGTACTGGATTTGGTCATGCAGGAGATGGCAGTGCCAATGAACTGAGTCTGGTGAATGCCATGGATTATGCAATTCAACTGGCAAATAATAAATAATAGAAAGTAGGGATACAATGAGTAGATGTGAAAAAATCAAAGGTATCATTCCTCCGATTATTACGCCTATGAATGAAGATGAAAGTTTGAACGAAAGTGAATTCAGAAATCAGATTGAACGTCAGGTTAAAAGCGGAGTACATGGCATTTTTTGCTATGGAACGAATGGTGAGTGTTACGCATTAAGTACAGAGGAAAAAGAAAGAATCTTAAAAATTGCAGTGGAGCAGGTTAATGGGCGTGTTCCAGTATATGCAGGATGTGGGTGTATTACCACAAGAGATACTATCGAACTGAGTAAAAAGGCGGAGGAATTAGGTGCAGATGTATTGTCGTTGATTACTCCATACTTTGCGGCGATATCTCAAGAGGAATTATATGAGCATTATGCTGCAGTAGCCAAGGCAGTGAACATTCCTATCGTTTTATATAATATTCCGGCCAGAACAGGATGTTCCATCTTACCAGAAACAGTAGCCAGGTTATCTGAGATTGATAATATTGTAGGTGTGAAAGATTCTTCCGGAAAATGGGAAAATTTGAAGGCATATATTGAGTTGACGAAAGACAGAGATTTTGCAGTATTATCGGGTAATGATTCTTTGATTCTTCAGACTCTGAAAGAAGGAGGAGTTGGCGGCATTGCGGGATGTGCCAATGTATATCCACATAATATGGTGTCCATTTATGAATGTTTTATGAGGGGCAATCTAGAGGAAGCACAGAAAGCACAAGATGCAATTGCTGCCTTTCGTAGTTGTTTTCAGTATGGAAATCCAAATACTATTGTTAAATTGGCCGTTAAGCTTTTGGGATATCCAGTTGGCTCCTGTAGAAAACCCTTTCATAGTGTACCCGCACAAGGAGTGGAGCGCCTGAAAGCCGTTTTGGAAGAAAATATTAGAAATGGTATGGATTAGAATATGCTGATTATCGATTGTTATTGTGAGATTAAGCTAAAATGGGAGGTCAGAGAGGATGAAATTACTGATAATTGCAGATGATTTCACAGGTGCACTTGATACAGGTGTACAATTTGCGTCCCAAGGTGTAACAACCAGAGTATCCACAGATTATGAATATAATTTTGAATATATGCCAGAGGACACTACTGTGCTTGTAATCGATATTGAATCAAGGCATGAGGAATATCAGGAAGCTTACAGGAGGGTTTTTGGGATTGTTCAGAAAGCAGTAAATTGGGGCGTTCCATATATCTATAAGAAGACTGATTCGGCATTAAGGGGAAACATAGGAGCAGAACTGCAGGCAGTATCTGATGCAATGTATAACGAAACAATTCACTTTATTCCAGCGTACCCTAAAACGAAACGAACAACGGAAAAAGGAATTCATTATATAGACGGCGTTAAAGTTTCAGATAGTGTTTTAGGGAAAGATCCGTTTAATCCAGTGCGGCATTCTTACATACCAGATTTGATTGCAGAACAAAGTAATATAGATGTACAGCTATCGTCTGTAGGATTTTCAAAATCAGATCAAGATAAAGGAAAAGGTCATGTAATCGTATATGATGCAAGAAATGATGGAGATATCAAGAGAATTGCAGGTCAGATTTTTGGAAATAGCCAAAAAAGAGCAATGGCCGGCTGTGCAGGCTTTGCATCAGCACTATCGGATATTCTGTCTGTTTCCTGCGAGATTAATGATAAAAGTATGACAGATCAATCATTTCTGATGGCATGTGGAAGTATAAATCCCATAACCAGAGATCAAATACAATATGCAACAGATCATAATTTCACTAGAATTCATTTGGAATGTGAGGAAAAACTAAATCTGGAATATTACAAGACCGTTCAGGGGAAAAAACGGTTAAGAGAATGGATTAGTATTTGCAAAAAGGAACCTCAGTGTATCATAGATATGAATGATTTTCCGGGAGAGTTAAATACTCTGGAATATGCCAGAAATCATGGATATACAGAAGAAGAAATCAGGGAAAGGATTTCCCAGGTATTTGGATATGTGCTAAAGCAAATTGTAGACGCAGGAGTAAAGAGCACCATGTTCATTATAGGAGGCGATTCTTTAAATAGTTTTATGCAGCAGATTCAATGTACGGAAGTAATACCGATGTATGAGATTTATCCAGGCGTTGTTCTTTCGGAGTATGAAAGGTGTGGCAGGAAGCATAGCCTGATAACGAAATCTGGAGGTTTTGGAGAGAAGGAATTGTTATTAAAGATTGCAGAGCAAATTCAATAAATTATCTTTTTCAAAATGCAAGTCGTTTGAAATTTGATAGAAATGGTGTTTATAAGCGTATAAAATGTTAGGAAAGGATGTGCTATTATGGAAGCAAACGAAACCAAGAAGGCAACGTCGTTGGGAAAAAAATCTATTATTGGTATGATCATTGGCCTGATCATCGGAGCTATTCTTTGTGTTGTACCGGAAGGAACGATCAGGGATGATTTTATTATTAACACAGTATTAAATCTGTCTCTTATACACATCTCCGAGCCCACGAGACTACGCTGCA
>CAMQZX010000284.1 GCA_947039785.1 uncultured Lachnospiraceae bacterium
TAGTAAATAATAATTGCATTCTATCTTTTTCATGCAATTGCATAAATAGTTTTAAAAAATGTTCTGTCAATTTTGGATGCAAACTTCTTTCCAGCTCATCCACAATATAAATGATATTCTTCCTTTTGTTTAACAACATATCCATTAAATCAAACAAACGACGTGTACCATCTGACTCTTCTTCAAACCCAAAATCATAAAAAGATTTGTTATGGCACATCCGAATTGTCGTAATTTTAGGTTCCTGATCCTCGTTAAATTCTATATTAACAAAGTTCTCTTTTGACCTCATGGTCATGTGACATGACGAATATTCCTGCTCTGTCAATTTACTTTTCACATGGTCCATTACCTTTCCAAATACTGATTTTGGCATAGAATTTGAAAGCTCATCCAACGTAATTTCTTCAATCTTAATCTGACTAACCCCTGTATCAAAAGTGTTGATCAATTCATTGATCAATTGTAAAGAATTCTCATTATAATAATATTCCAAATCAATCAATGGCGTATTTGGTGTGATGACTACAACTGATTTTGTTAACCAATCAAACACATCTTTAAAAAATATAAGTTTTGAGCTACCAGTATATTTTTTTCCTCTATTCATTTCTGATAAAAATAATGCTGTATAATTTCCTTCAAAATCGTCTGCATAAATCTCAAACTTATTTTTTTCCGTACTGCTTAAGGAAATTGACTCATCTAAAACAGGTCGATTTCCCCCTTCTCGTTCAAACAGACGCCGAGCTGTACCGTTTTGATATAATTCATATAACCATTCCCCAGTAATTTTTCTTTTGTTCAGAACCAAAGAAAATCCATAAGCATAAAATCTATCACCCACGGTAAACTGCATTTCAAAACTGCTATCTCTATCTTTATTTTCTTTACGGTTTTTACAAAACATATGGGTTGCTTCCATAGTAACTCCCCATTTCACGCAATCCTGAAAGAATCGAAAAAAATCTACAAGATTTGTTTTCCCTGAGGCATTCGCTCCATATATAACACCATATTTTAATAACTGAGTACTTTTTATCTTTATTCTATGATTGGCATTTGTACGGATTTTATTTGATGAAATCATCGTCAGTTCAGTGGCTGTATCAAAAGATTTAAAATTTTCTACACTAATTTTTATCAGCATACTGTCATACCTCCTGTAATTTATATAATTATATATCTGGGCATCCGCAAAGTCAATTGTTATGTTTCAATTTAGAGATTTTTTCGTCAAATCTTTTGTGCAACAAAAGAATACCTTCCATCGCATACAACATGATTCGATGGAAGGTACTGTTTGATAGAAATGTTGATATCAATAAAATGCTAAAATAAGCTTTGCTGCTCATATTCCTGATACTTCTGGAGCTGAACTGGTATCTTATGGAGCGCGAAATCCAGAAAGTTATCATCGTAGACCCACGGCTCCAATTCCGATTCTTCCAAGATCAGGGGCATCCTGTCGTGAACTCTGGATACGGAAGCGTTGGCATCGGTGGTGAGGATGATAAACCGGTCAACATCCTGAAAACGGTTATAAAATCCCGCCATATATAGCACTGGCTCCTGTTCTCTCTGGAACGTGACTTTGTTCTTCTGTGCATCCCACTCATAGAAATGTCTTGCAGGGATAATGCATCTTCTCTGTAGCACACTGTCCCGGAACATTTTTCTCTCCAGAACAGATTCTGCCCTGGCATTGATCAAAAGACCCTTCTTGTTATACTGCAAAAATCCCCACTGCATCTCCTCTGCACGAAGTTGCTGGCTTCGCCCGGTGATCACCGTAGCAGCCTGGGACGGATAAATATCCGCCTCCCGCCTTAACTGAATCCTGTGATCAATCCCTGCCACAAGACGTTCGATTGCCAGAATGGTCTCCTTGTCCACGTAAAACCTGCCGCACATAAGCTCTCCTTTCCTGAAAATACCCACTGTCAAAATCCCTGAAAATAAATTTTCGACCCACAAAGAAAAAGACTGCTGCAATCTTCCGAACTTCATTACAAAATCAAGAAATATCACAACAGTCTTTCCATATCTCATTTTATACTATCATTTCTTAAACAAAGCCATCTTCCGGATGGATCAATCCTCTCCGTCTTCCATTGCTGCTCTTGCGGCGATTTCTCTATCCTGGATATCGTTTGGAGCCTGCTCATAGCGTGCAAACTCGTATTCGAAGGAGCCGCTTCCGCCTGTCATGGAACGCAGGTCTGTGGAGTATCCGTAGATTTCAAGCTGCGGTACATCTGCTTCAATAATCTGGTTGCCATTATGGTCTGGATTCATTCCCAGTACACGGCCACGGCGTTTGTTCAAATCACCCATAACGTCACCAGTATATTTATCCGGTACAGTAACTTTCATGGATACAATTGGCTCTAAGAGAACCGGGCTTGCCTCCATGAAGCCTTTCTTGAAGGCAAGAACGGTAGCCATCTTAAATGCCATCTCGGAAGAGTCTACTGTATGGTAAGATCCATCGTACAGAGTAGCTTTCACACCAACTACCGGATATCCGGCAACTGGTCCCTTTAATACACATTCCTGAAGGCCCTTCTCAACTGCCGGGAAGTAGTTCTTCGGAACGGCGCCGCCTACAACAATCTGCTCAAACTCAAATGGCGTCTCCAAATCACCCAGAGGCTCGAATTTCATCTTAACATGACCATACTGTCCATGTCCTCCGGACTGTTTTTTATGCTTACCTTCCACGTCAGAGGATTTGCGGATGGTCTCACGGAATGCCACTCTTGGCTTATCCAGCTCAATGTCTACTTTATATCTCTCTGACAGCTTACTGCAGATAATATCCAGATGCTGATCGCCCATACCATAGAGCAGAGTCTGACGGTTAGCTGCATCGTTTACATTGCGAATGGTCAAATCTTCGTCCATCATCTTAGCCAGAGCCTGGGAAATCTTATCTACATCGGCTTTGTTCTTAGTCTTATATCTCTTATAGGTATAAGGAGTGGAAATTGTTGCCTTTGGATAGATGACCGGCGTAGCCTTGGTGGAAAGGGTATCGCCTGTCTTAACACGAACCAGTTTGCCGATGGCACCGATATCTCCTGCGTGGATTTCCGAAACCTCCAGAGGTTTGTTACCCTGGAGAATATATAACTTGCTTAATTTCTCTTCTGCATCACGGTCTGCATCATAGAGAACATCTGTGTTCTTGATAACACCGGAGCAAACCTTGATCAGAGAATATTTACCCAGGAATGGATCTACAATTGTCTTGAATACATATGCAGATTTTGCCTTGGTAAAGTCATAATTTGCCTCAAAAATTTCATTGGTCTTCTGGTTTAGACCGTTGCATGGACGTTTGTCAGCACTTGGGAAGTAACCAACGATATCATCCAGAAGGTTTGAAACGCCTCTTAACTCGGTAGGAGCCCCCATGCATACAGGTACAATGCTTGCATCCTGAATATTGGTAGCTAACGCTGCAGAAATCTCAGTTACGGAGAACTCGTCTCCCTCAAAATAGCGATCCATAAACTCTTCGCTGGTCTCTGCAACAGATTCCAGAAGAATTTCATGGTATTTGTCCAGATATTCCTGTGAATAATCCGGTACCGGGCATTCCTGCTTGCCGGCTTTGTCAATATATTTACGTCCGGCTTTCTTTACTACGTTCACGTAACCTACGAATTTTCCATCTTCACGAATTGGGAAATGCAGCGGAGCAATCTTCTTGCCATAAAGCTCTGTCAGATCTTCTACTACTTTACGGTAGCTGACATCATCCTGATCCATACCGGTTACGAAGATCATGCGTGGTAATTTGTACTTTTCACACATATCCCAGGCTTTCTGAGTTCCAACCTGCACACCAGCTTTACCTGAAACTACGATAACGGCTGCATCTGCTGCGCTGACAGCTTCTTCCATCTCACCGACAAAATCAAAATAACCGGGAGTATCTAAAATATTTATTTTAAATTTATCCCATACCACCGGAATAACAGATGTGGAAATTGAGAATTTTCTTTTAATCTCTTCCTTATCGTAATCGCTTACTGTGTTCCCGTCTGTCACTTTACCGAGACGGTTGGTCATACCAGATAAGTAAGCCATTGCCTCTGCCACAGTGGTCTTGCCTGCACCGCCGTGACCTAACAGGACTACATTTCTAATTCGGTCAGTTCTAAAAACGTCCATATGTAATACCTCCCTAAAAATTGATATGTTCATATTCTACTAAATTTTCAAACATTATTCAAGCATTTTAGGGAAATTATACAATGTTTTTCAAATATGAATCATCCAATCGTCAAAACCTCTGGAACATTCCATAATTCCTTCGGATAATGTGGGATGTGCGTGTACCATTTTACCAATTTCGCGGATATTAAGCCCCTGCCATGCTGCCAGCACCAGCTCATGTATCATCTCTGTGGCATCAGCACCGATGATGTGTGCACCAAGAATTTTTCCATCTTTGTCTGTAACAATCTTGACAAATCCATCGCTCTTGCCAATTGCCACTGCCTTTCCGATTCCGCGGAATGGGAATTTAAATACCTTTGAACTTTCATCGGCAGCTTTGGCACTTTCTTCTGTCGCTCCAAATCCGGCGACCTGCGGCTCACAATATACACAGCCAGGGATATAAGGCGCAAATGCCGGCTCCTCCTGAGCTTTCCCTGCAATAAATTCCGCTGCTCTTTCTCCCTCCTTAGAAGCTACATGAGCCAGCATGGTAGTTGGAATCACATCTCCAATAGCATAAACAGACGGCACATTTGTCTGATATTTCTCATTTACTTTAATAAATCCCCGGTCTGTCTCAATTCCCATCTCCTCCAGTCCTATACCTTCTGTATTGGGAACGCGGCCGGTAACCACCAATACTTTTTCTGCCTGCATCTGTTTTTTCTTACCCTTGGCGTTTGTAATTTCCACAGTCACACCTGCACTGTCCTTGGACTGTATAACCGCTTTTGACTGTAATTGTACAGAGATTCCTTTTTT
>CAMQZX010000285.1 GCA_947039785.1 uncultured Lachnospiraceae bacterium
CCGATGCAGCGTAGTCTCGTGGGCTCGGAGATGTGTATAAGAGACAGGAGAATACATATGCATTTCTGTATACGCGGATTTAGATTTGATAAAAACAACAATATGTTGTCTGAAAGATATTTGGGGGAGGTAGAGGTGATGCATGGAGATGTACTGTTTTTATGCCAGTTTTTTTATCCGGAATACAATTCATCTGCCACACTGCCATGGGATACAGCAAAATATTTAGTAAAATCCGGATTACATGTAGGCGCCATGTGCGGATATCCGAAGGAATATAATAACGACAGCAAAGTCCCTGAGCAAGAGGTAAAGGAGAAGGTTTCTATCAAACGTTTACATTACATACAGCTTCAGCGGGGGAAAAAAATCAGCCGTCTGATCAATTATTTTTCTTTTACTTTGTCTATACTAATACATCTAAGTGAATTGAAAAATTATAAATGTATCATTGTCTATTCAAATCCCCCCATATTACCTGTCGTGGCTATTTTAGCAAACAGAATATTTGGTACGAAAATTGTATTTGTGTCATATGATGTGTATCCGGAGGTTGCGTATGCATCAGGAAATCTTTCTGAAGATGGGTGTATTGCAAAGGCCATGCAGCTTATTAATCGAAAATTATGTTACTGTGCATCTACAGTAGTAGCTTTAACGGATGAAATGAAAGAATTCTTACTTTCTAACAGAGAGAGCCTTCCTCCTAATCATGTTACTGTGATACCAAATTGGGCCCATGAGGGCAAAAGAGAAAAAACGACAGAAGCGTTGATAAAATTTGGGTACTCTTCTGAGGATTTTATCGTATCGTATTTTGGAAATATGGGTATCTGTCAAGATATGGACACGTTACTGCAGGCCATGGATTTGCTTAAGAAACAGGATTTTATTAAGTTTTTTATAGTTGGCCATGGTGGAAAGAAAGAACAAGTTATTGAAAAGACGAGGCATTTGAAAAATGTGCAGGTATTGGATTTCCTGACAGGGGAAGAGTTTGAACAGGCAGTTTCCATCAGTTCGTGCAGCATAGTAAGCCTTGAAAATGGACTGAAAGGAATGTGCGCTCCAAGCAAATACTATAGCTATTTACAGGCAGGAGTCCCGGTTATTGCAATCGTGGAACAAGACTCTTATCTGGCTACAGAAATTACCAGGGAAGAGATTGGACAGACTGTTGCAGTGGGGGATGCCAGAGGATTGGCCAACGCAATTGAAAAGCTGGCTACACACGAAAATATAAGATATGATATGGCGGATCGTGCAGAAAAACTTTACCAAGAAAAATATGAATCTCGTATTGGGCTGGAGAAATATGCAACTTTATTAAAACAGTTAATAGGTATAAATGATGAGTAATGATATTACAGCAATTATATTGACCAGGAATGAAGAAGTAAATATACAACGTTGTATAGAATCTCTCGATGATTTGCCGGATCGGATTGTTGTGGTGGACAGCGGCAGCACAGACGCCACTGTACAAATCGCAAAGAAATTAGGAGCAGAAGTGTATACCCATTCCTTTAAATACTATGCAGATCAGTTTAACTGGGCACTGGAGCATACGGATATTCAAACAACATGGGTTTATAGAATCGACGCTGACGAAGCCATAACACCAGAATTGAAAGAAGAGATACGAAGTCAGTGTAACTGCCACAGAGATGATGATGTTCATGGATTTTTGATGAAGCATAAATTGTTCTTTTTAGGAAAATATTTAAAACATGGCGGTACATATCCGTTTATAAAAATGACCGTTTTTAAACCTGCATATGCACGGTTTGAGGACAGAGCCATGGGGGAGCATGTGGTGCTAAAAAGCGGATGCTATATACAACTGGAACATGATTGCTTTCACTATGACTGCAAAAGCTTAACAGCTTTTATTGAAAAGCATAATGCCTATGCTACCCGTGAGGTGCAAGACTATTATGAGAGACAGAAAAGTCAACAGGCCTCTTTATACCAAAATGCAGAAACGACAAAAAAACTAAGAGATGGATTTTATTACAGGCTGCCTAAATTTTTCCGGGCAAGATTGTATTTCTGGTATCGCTATTATATCCGGTTAGGATTCTTGGATGGAAAAGCAGGTAAAATATATGCATTTATTCAAGCATATTTTTACAGATATATTGTAGATGCCAAGATCTATGAATCAGAAAACAGGAGGCTGGATAAATGAAGTATTTATTTATCAACTCAGTTTATGGAATCAGAAGCACCGGAAAAATAATTGCGGATCAATGCCGCCGGCTACAGGCAGGGGGCAATGATTGTCTTGTCGCATATGGAAGAGAAATGGCTCAGGATCATACTACAAAATGTGTACAGATTGGAACTAAGAAGGATTATATGATACATGCTGCTTTATCCAGAATCTTCGATATTCAGGGACTTTGTTCCGAAAAGGCAACAATACGGCTGATTGAGATTATTGAAACATATTCACCGGATGTTATCTGGATACATAACTTGCATGGGTATTATATTAATTTTGAAGTGCTTTTTCAGTGGCTCAAGGCACATCCATATATTAAAAAATACTGGACTTTGCATGATTGCTGGGCTTTCACAGGGCACTGTGCTCATTTTACTATGTCCCGTTGTGATAAATGGAAAACAGGGTGCTATGCCTGTCCACAGATGAAATCATACCCCAAATCCTATGTTTTCGACCATTCCAAAGAAAATTTTAATAGGAAGAAATTTGCATTTACAGAAGTAGCAAATCTGACACTGATAACACCATCTCAATGGCTAGCTGATTTGGTACACGAGAGCTTTCTTGCTGAATATCCTGTAAAAGTGGTTAATAACACCATTGATAAGAATATCTTTCATCCCATTATCAGTGATTTTAAAAAGAAATATGGAATTGAGGATAAACATATGGTGCTTGGCGTTGCGATTGGCTGGGAGGAGACAAAGGGTCTGCCGGATATGCTTATTCTTAGCAAGATGTTGGATGATGATTATGTCATGGTTCTGGTTGGTGTGACGGCAAAACAGATTAAGCGTTTACCCAACGGTGTTATCGGTATTGAGCGGACAAAAAATCAAAGAGAATTGGCGCAAATATACAGTGCTGCCGATGTATTTGTGAATCCTACTCATCAAGACAACTTTCCTACTGTCAATCTGGAGGCCAGGGCCTGTGGAACTCCGGTGGTCACCTACAATGTGGGTGGCAGTCCAGAAAGCGCAGGATGGGAAAATATTGTTGAGGAAAATGATATTGAGGGCATGGCTGCACAGATTAAGAAGTTGGTATCTTCAAAATAATGAGGAATGAAAAATGATTTTTTTAGGCACATTATTTCCGGAAAATCGCGAGAAAGAAATTATTGACGACTCTTTAGAAGGCGTTTCAAATGCAGCTAATAGCTTCCAGTGGAAAATGATCAGAGGTATTCAGGAAAATACGGATGAATCAACAGTCATTATAAATGTGCTTCCTGTGGGTACGTGGCCAAAATATTATAGGCATTGTTACTTAGCAAATCGTACCTGGATGCATAAGGATACAGTCTGCCACGAAGTTGGCAGCTTGAATTTTCCTCTTATTAAGCAGCTGATGCGGATGAGAAAAGTTCGCAGATTGTTAAGACAATATGATAACGAGAATGAAATACTGATTTTTACCGCGTATCTTCCTTTCATGTGGGCAGCTTATAATTTGGATAGCTCCCGAAAGATTACAGCAGTAATTACAGATATACCAGAGTTTTACGACATGCATCAAGTATCAGGATTCAGGAAATTTCTGCGGAAGCTGCACAACAAAATGGTTTACCATTATATGTCACGTGTTGATCGCTTTGTACTTCTGACAGAAAAAATGAAGGAACCGCTTCATGTGGGAAACAGGCCTTATATGGTAATGGAGGGGATTTGTGACACGCCGCCTTCTGTGGCGTTTAGAGAAAATGATTTTGTTTTCTCTCTGCTTTACACAGGCAGACTAAACAGAAGATATGGATTGGAAGTATTGATGAATGCTATGGAAAAAATAGATGATTTATATTTGGAGCTATGGTTGTGCGGCTCTGGGGAAATGGAACAGGAAATTCGGGAACGGGCCCAGAAGGACCACAGGATAAAATTTTTTGGATTTATTCCTCATGAAGAAATTTTGCTTCTCCAGCAAAAAGCCTCCGTACTGGTTAATCCCCGGACCAATGATGGTGAGTACACAAAATACAGTTTTCCATCAAAAACCATAGAATACATGGCAGCAGGGAAGCCGGTTATGATGTATCGCTTGGATGGAATTCCGGCAGAATATGATCCTTATCTGTTTTATATTCCAGAAGAAACGGTAGATTCTATTTGCCAGACTATCCTGAAATTGAAAAATATGTCAATAGAAGACCGTGCACAGGCCGCAGGTAAAGCACGGGAATTTGTAACGAGCAAAAAGAATGCATCGGCGCAGATGCGCCGCGTCTTAAATTTTATTAAAATGAACAGGTGAAATAACTATATCATGACTATTGCTCTTTTTTTTATGTTAACCTGCGGCGCAGTCAACTTGGGATATGCTTATGCACTTGCCTTTTTACTGATTGTTCTACTGCAACAGAGACTGCGCGGCAGAAAAATATATTTTAATTTTCTTTATAGCCCAGGGTTTTGGCTACTCCTTTGTGCAGGAATCAGTTATGTTACCATTGGCATGCAGAGTTTGTCTGCCCTGTATCATTACGGAATATTGCCTTTACTGGCTTATATGATGGGCTGGTGTGCTTCAGAAAAAAGAAAAGATGAAGCAATCAGAAATTTTGTTCTGGCACTGGTGGCCGGGTTTGGTGTTTACGCAATACTAAATGATTTAATAAACATAGGAAGCAACCGTTATATGTTAATTGATTTCTGGACAGGAGCGTATCGATCTGCAACTGGTTCAGGAATATTGAATACTATGACGGCTGTCTCTTATACACATCTGACGCTGCCGACGAAGCTAGAAGTGTAGAT
>CAMQZX010000286.1 GCA_947039785.1 uncultured Lachnospiraceae bacterium
CCGATGCAGCGTAGTCTCGTGGGCTCGGAGATGTGTATAAGAGACAGATTCGATGGAATGCCTGTGCGAATCTCTCTCCTGATGTGCTCCATTCCCTATGGCCTCAGCCTTTGTGATGATATTGAATACCGATATATTTATGCAATTTGTTCCAGACAGAGCGCAGGAAGATTCTTGTTACGCCGAATGACAGCTATCTTTTTTTCTTCCTGGTTGGTAATGGTGATTGCTTTGCTCTCCTGTGTTCTGATTATGCATCACTGGGTACCCTGGTGTGATGTTACAGATACGAACTATATTATTTGTGTGACAGATAATGGCTGGTTCTATGATATGCTTATGAAGAAAGAAGAACTGCTGTATTTTATTGTGTATTCTATGGAATTTGCTTTGCTACCGGGAACCTTATCGGTTCTGGCAGCTGGAATCTCTATCTGGATTACCGATCGCCTTTTGACTCTTTCCATTCCGTTTCTGGTAATGTATATGACTCTGGATTTGTCAGTAGCGAATGGAATGAAATTTTTAAATATTTCGCAATATTACGATATACTGGGATATTTTGTAGAGGATGATTTTTATGTAATCTGTCAGGGGATTTTTCTAACAGTGGCGATTTTTTTGATTACATATATTATGTCGTATTATACGCTTAAGAGGAGGCTTGAAAATGGGTAAATTGGAATTTCTGCGATTTTGCCGGAGAGCGCCTGTGTATATGTGGAACAGGAAGAAAGCGGTGACCTTTGCAGCAATGATTCTGGGACTCAGCTATGTTTTCACAGCGCCTGTGAGGCAGTTTTGTATCAAGATGAATTATGATGTTTCACCGTATGTTTTGCCTCATATGATTTCTAACCTATACTATCAGTTATCTTTGATGGCATGTGTAGTATTTTTTTATTCCGATGTGCCCTTTACCAACCAGAAGGAATTCTACCGTATTTTTCGAAGCGGGCGTACGGCATGGACCGTTTCCTGTCTGTATTATCTGTTGCTGATGGGTTTTGCCATGATGGCAGCGGTGGCAGCGATGGCTTTGATTCCCTTGTTGCCTGTGACTGAGTGGAGCGGGGAGTGGGGTAAGATTTTGTATACCCTGTGCTATTATGGGGAGGAGAGTCAGTTGTTTGAGATTGAGTTTGATATCCTGAACTACTTTACGCCTTTTCAGGCCATGGGGGTGACTGTTTTGCTGGGGGGACTGGTACTGGGATTTTTCGGGATTCTCATGTTTACTATCAGTCTGTACAGTTCCAGAAATATCAGTATGATTACAGGAATGGTCCTGGTGATTTTGCCGTTGATGGCGGAGAATTTTCTGAATTTGCAAAATAATGTGAAAGTGTGGTATTTCTCACCGATCAGCTGGATGCGGCTGACCAGAATTGAACTGATTTATCATCGGGGACTGCCGAACCTGCAATTTATTCTGCCCTGTCTTGCGGTTTTGATTTTTGTCTGTAGTATTGCATGTGTGTGGAAGGTTCGGAATATGGATTTTGATTTGGATAATGAAGGTTAGGAGTGAAAAAATGGAACTGGAAGTGTGTAATGGATCAAAAAGGTTTGGAAAGCATCAGGTCCTTAAAAATGTGAACCTGAAATGCAGTTCCGGGAAAATATATGGAATCGTAGGGTATAATGGTTCCGGGAAGACAGTGCTGTTTAAATGTATCTGCGGTTTTCTCAGATTGGATGAGGGCACAATTTCCATCAATGGACAGCAAAAGAAAAATGGGGAGATGCTGACCAATGCGGGAATCATCATCGAAGGCCCCGCCTATGTAAAGGGAAGAAGCGCTTATCAGAATCTGGAATACCTCTACACCATCCACAATAAAAAAGATCCCCAATATTTATACAGCATTCTGGAAAAGGTGGGCCTGGATGCCAATTCAAAAAAGTCTGTGGGAACCTTTTCCATGGGAATGAAACAGAGGCTTGCCATCGCTCAGGCTATCATGGAGAAACCGGAATTTCTGATTCTGGACGAGCCCATGAATGGCCTGGACAAAAGAGGCGTGGATGAGATGCGAAAGCTGTTTCTGGAATTAAAGGCAGAAGGCAAAACCATGTTGTTTGCCAGCCATAACAGGGAGGATATTGAGATCCTATGTGATGAAGTGTATGAGATGGATGAAGGGCAGCTTTGCAGGATTCGGTGACGGAGTGTGGGAGTGGAAAGATTGAAAAATTTTCAAATTGGGAGAAGAAGACTCGTCTATAGCAAAAAAGTATGCTATATTATATACTATTAGAGCGTGTTTGAAAATTTATTCCCACCTTTAAAGGTGGGAGTAAAGAACAAATCAGCCTTGGTAGGAGTCAAAACTTCTCCATAATAAAGCTTCCCATACATCCCGGCAAATGTGCCAAGGAACACTTGGATATATTACATTGGAAAGAGAATAAACTATGACAATCACACAATTAAAATACGCAATTACAATATCTGACACAAATTCAATGAATGAAGCCGCCAAGCGTCTTTTCATTTCTCAGCCAAGCCTCTCTGCTTCCATTAAGGAACTGGAGGAGGAGATTGGAGTAGTACTGTTTCGGCGGACCAACCGGGGGGTGACTGTGACTCCCGAGGGCGTGGAGTTTCTCGGCTATGCCAGACAGGTGGTGGAACAGTATCAGTTGATGGAATCCCGATATGTAGACAAGACAGAAATCAAGAAGAAATTCAGTGTATCTATGCAGCACTATACCTTTGCTGTAAATGCTTTTGTGGAAATGGTGAAGCAGTTTGGTATGGACGAGTATGAATTCGCCGTTCATGAGACGAAGACTTATGATATTATTGAAGATGTGAAAAATTTTAAAAGTGAGATTGGAATTTTGTATCTCAACGATTTTAACCGCAAAGTGCTGACAAAGCTGTTTCAGGAGTATGGACTGGAATTTCATGATATGTTGGAGTGCGGCGTATATGCTTATATGTGGAAAGGACATCCGCTGGCAAACCGGAAGATGGTTACTTTGAAGGATTTGGAGGAGTATCCTTGCCTCGCTTTTGATCAGGGGGACTACAATTCCTTTTATTTTGCAGAAGAGGTGCTGAGTACCTACCAATATAAGCGGCTGATCAAGGCAAGTGACCGGGCTACGCTGTTGAACCTGATGGTGGGATTAAATGGATATACACTATGCTGCGGTATTATATGTGAAGAGTTAAACGGAAATGAGTACTGTGCGGTAAAATTGCAGTCGGACGAGGTGATGACCATTGGATATCTGTCCAGAAAAGGAACAATGATCAGTCCCTTGGGGCAGAAATACCTGGAAGAGCTGGAGAAATTTCAGAAATATGCAAAAATATAAGAAAGTATTTTTAACCTGTTATCTTGGATTTGGGACATAAAAAAATACTGCTGGTTATAGGGACTACCTATAACCAGCAGTATTTTTTATGTATTAACACATTTCCTAGTAAACTGATATACTTAGTAACATAAAGAAACACAACAAACAAATTAATTCGAAGCAGCTACTTCCAGAAAGAAATCAAAAATACGACATACGATATCAGTGGAAATGAGGAGGAAATAAATATGAGTAAGAAAACATATGCAGAGAGAAATTTAAAATTTGAAACATTGCAGTTACACGTTGGACAGGAACAGGCAGATCCGGTAACAGATGCAAGAGCTGTTCCTATTTACCAGACATCATCTTATGTATTCCATAACAGTGATCACGCAGCGGCAAGATTTGGGCTCAGCGATGCAGGAAATATTTACGGCAGACTGACAAACCCTACGGAGGATGTTTTTGAGCAGAGAATTGCAGCTCTGGAAGGCGGTGTGGCAGCTTTGGCAGTGGCATCTGGCGCAGCGGCTATTACTTACACGTTCCAGAATCTGGCCCATGCAGGGGATCACATTGTAGCAGCAAAAAATATCTACGGCGGAACCTACAACCTGCTGGCGCACACTCTTCCGGAATATGGAATCGCAGCATCTTTTGTAGATCCTTTTAATTATGAAGAAGTGGAAGCAGCAATTCAGGAAAATACAAAGGCGCTTCACATTGAAACTCTGGGAAATCCCAATTCTGATGTGGTGGACATTGAAAAGCTGGCTGAGATTGCCCATGCACATAAGATTCCTCTGGTTGTGGATAATACTTTTGCCACACCTTATCTGGTGCGTCCTATAGAGTACGGTGCTGATATTGTTGTTCATTCTGCAACAAAATTCATTGGCGGACATGGAACTACCATCGGCGGTGTGATTGTTGACAGCGGTAAGTTTGACTGGGAAGCAAGCGGCAAATTCCCGTCATTGACAGAGCCAAATCCAAGTTATCATGGAATCAGCTTCACAAAAGCTGTTGGCGCAGCAGCATTTGTAACTAAAATTCGTGCAATTTTGCTGAGAGATACCGGTGCAACTCTGTCACCATTCCACGCTTTCTTCTTTCTTCAGGGACTGGAAACCCTGTCTCTGAGAGTGGAGCGTCATGTGGAAAATGCTCTGAAAGTGGTAGAATATCTGAACAATCATCCTCAGGTGGAGAAGGTACATCATCCATCGGTATCTGATGATCCGTTGCAGCAGGAGCTATATAAGAAATATTTCCCGAATGGCGGCGGTTCCATCTTTACCTTTGAAATCAAAGGCGATGCCCAAAAGGCAAAGGATTTCATCGATAACCTGGAGCTGTTCTCTCTGCTGGCAAATGTGGCAGACGTAAAATCTCTGGTAATCCATCCGGCATCCACAACTCATTCACAGCTGAATGAGGAAGAACTGGAAGACCAGGGCATCAAGCTTAATACCATTCGCCTTTCCATCGGAACAGAAAATATTGATGATATCATTGAAGATTTGGAAGAGGCATTTAAAGCAGTTAAATAAGGAATAAAGGAATAAGAGGATAGAAGAAGATTATAATCTTTGCATCTATCCTCTTAAATTATATTTCAAAGAAATAAGATAAATTAAGGATTGTCTTATTG
>CAMQZX010000287.1 GCA_947039785.1 uncultured Lachnospiraceae bacterium
ACACTTCTAGCTTCGTCGGCAGCGTCAGATGTGTATAAGAGACAGATTTATAAGTTTAAAAAAAGTTTATAATTCTACGGTTGATAACTTTTTCAATTGTGATAGAATAAGAGAAGTCAAACACCAATTTGTTCCATACATGACACAGTCACCAGACTTCTATACAACCAAAGAAAGGATCTACTTAATAATATGAATAAATCTGAATTTCTGGAAATCTTACAGCAGCAATTGAACGGTGAGATGCCTGCAAATGAGATTTACAGCAATATACATTATTATGATGAATATATTGAACGGGAGATAGCCTCCGGAAAATCTGAGGAAGAGGTTTTGGGACAGCTGGGAGATCCCCGTTTGATTGCCAAGACTCTCATCGATGCCGACGAAGTTTCTCCCTATTATAATGAAACTTATGAGGAGACCTCCTACAGTTATGGCAGCAACGATTACAACCGCTATGAACAAAATTATACAGCCAACGATTCACAGGAAATGCCTTCTCACAGAGCGCATCATCTGGATCTGACTACCTGGCACGGGAAGCTTTTGCTGATTCTGGGCGCCGCTGTCGTTTTGTTTTTGCTGATTACAGTACTCAGCGCACTGTTGCCCTTTGCCATTGTAGCCACCTTAATATGGTTGGTAATCTCTTCTTTCAAGCGCCGCCAATAACACTACAGCCAAAAAGGGCGTATCCCCTTCTGAATCTTCTATCAGAAAGCGATACGCCCTTTTATGATACCGTATTCCTGTATACTTCTTACAAAGTCTCTGCTCTTTCTTCCACACTTTTACGGAAATTAATAACCTCATGGTCATATTTCTCGTCCATCAGTCTGGACTGAAGCATAAAGTCAGCCGTTGCCTTGTTGATTGCCATGGGAATATCGTATACCTGAGCAATTCTCATCAATGCCTTCACGTCCGGGTCATGAGGCTGTGCTGTCAAAGGGTCTGAAAAGAAGATAATGAAATCAATCACTCCTTCTACAATCTTTGCGCCAATCTGCTGGTCTCCGCCCAGAGGTCCGCTGTTATACGCTTTAATACGTAGTCCTGTCTGATCTGCAATCATACGCGAAGTAGTACCTGTTCCATACAGGTTGTGCTGCTTCAAAATACCGTAATTGTCTTTACACCACTGAATCAGCTTTGGTTTCTCATTATCATGAGCGATCAAAGCGATGTCTTTCTTTTCATTAATTGTAAATGTTATATAATCCTTTGCCATCTATATCCTCCTTACTTTATACAAAAGTAATTTTTATCTCACATCACCCAAAAAGAACAATGCCACTGTTCCCGGTCCGGAATGTGCGCCGATAGTAGCTCCCACATGGTTAATCACTACTGTATCGATGGGATACTGTTCTTTCACCCGCTTCTCCACAAATCTGGCATCCTCTATGCAGTCTCCATGACTGATAAAAATAGTATGACAGCTTGCCCCATAACTGCCGAGCTTCTCGTTCATAGCATCCACCAGCGCCTGCAGGGACTTTTTGCGTCCACGAACTTTTCCAACAGCAACCAGCTTACCCTCATCATCCACATGAAGTACCGGTTTAATGTTCAGCATTCCGCCCACAATGGCTGTGGTTCTGGATACACGCCCTCCGCGGTACAAATGGTTCAAGTCGTCTACCGTGAACATGTGTACAAGATTTTGCTTATGCACTTCTACCCACTGGGCTACTTCCTCCATATCCATCCCCTGTTCCTTTCGCAGGGCTGCTTCGTAGACGAGAAGTCCCTGTCCCAGGGAAGCACTCAGAGAATCTACAATGATAATTTTTCTGTCCTGATATTCCTCAATAAGTTCCTCGGCTGCCATACGGCAGCTGTTACAGGTTCCGCTGAGGCCGGAAGAAAATGCAATGTGAAGAATGTCCTTTCCTGCCTTCAGATATGGCTCCATCAAATCTCTTGCGGCCTGGGGATTTACCTGAGCGGTGGTTGGCATAGAGCCATTTCTCATTTGTCCGTAAAACTCTTCTACAGGAAGAAAATTATCATGAGTATACGTCTTACCATTTATTGTATAACTCAGATATACACACCCTACGCCATGTTCTTTATAAAACTCTTCCGGTAAATCAGAATTGTTGTCTGTTGTAATGATATATTCTCTCATGATGTCATCCTCCTAAAGTGTGTTTGCCCGTCATCTGGAATACGCAGCATCCGGTACCAGACAGACAGTACATTACTGTACTGTCTGCCAGGTTGCCTGCTACAGCTTTCAACACATCTTCTGCCATATCTTTGTCGGCTGCAGCTTGGAAGTCATTATAGCACTTTTCTATTTGAATTACAAACAAACGCCCTTTAAAAATTATGAAAGTACAATCAGAGTGTTACTGTTCACTCCGTTCCCAGCAACACGCTGCGCGATGCACAGAAATGATGCATATTGCATCATTTCGCGCTGCATGTCTCGGGATTTTGGTGCCATCAGCCCCAAAACACCTCGCGGGTCAGTGGTGTGTGAACAGTAACATCAGAGTTACTGTTCACGCACCACATAACTGCCAAAATCATTGAACATGCCAGATCTATTGTCTTTCAACGACCTCCAATGCCTTCTGAAGCTGATTATCCTCCTCATGGGTGATGCTGTTTTGCTGCAGCAAGTCTTCATCCAGCTTCACTTCCACATCAGGGACGATGCCTTTTCCGTCGATGTTATTTCCGGAAGGAGTAAAATAATTGGCAATGGTCAGCTTCACAGCACTTCCGTCCGGCAGCTCCTTGACCGTCTGCACCACGCCTTTGCCGTAGGTAGTCTCACCCACAATCGTCCCCAGCTCATAGTCCTGAATCGCTCCGGCAAAAATTTCAGAAGCACTTGCACTGTTTCCGTTGACCAGAACCACCAGGGGGATATCAATGGGAGATTTTCCTTCACTTTCCCGGTCACTGCGGTTGCCGTATTTGTCTTCCGTATACACAATTGTACCTTTGGGCACTATGGTATTTAAAATATTGCAGACAGAATCCAGCAGTCCTCCGGGATTATCTCTCAAATCGATGACCAAACGTTCCATCCCCTGCACTTCCAACTCTTCATAAGCCTCCTGGTACTGCTCAAACGTCACGCTGGTAAACTCATAAATTGCCAGATATCCTACGTGATTTTCCAGCATCTCATGGGAAACCACTGGAATCTGCACTTCTTCCTTCACAATCTCAAACTCCAGATAATCCTTTTCCCCGTCTCGGGCAATAGTAAGCCTGGTGGACTCCTTATCCGGATTCTTGATTTTCTTAGCCACCTGTGCCAGCTCCATATCTGTCACCACTTCATCGTCTACCATATAGATAACATCTCCCGCCAGCAAACCGGCCTTGTCACCTGGTGCACCTTCATAAATACGGACAAGCTGAACCAGACCGTCTTCTCCCTGCTGCATCACAACGCCGATTCCCTTGTAGTGACCTTCCGTCGACTCTGTCATGGAAGCATACTCTTCCTCTGTATAATATCTGGAATAAGGATCATCCAGGCCCTCCAGCAAACCGGCATACATTCCGTCTGCCAGATTATCCAAATCAGATTCATGAAGATAATTCTGGTCGATTAACCCTTCAATATATTCCAGCTTGTTCTGATAATGCCTGTCTGTGATGCTGGTGGCTTCTTTGGTCTCTCCCACGCCATATTGTTCCACGCCCACATAGACAGCACCGCCAACCAAAGCAGTCAGTATTACACCTGTCACAAAACCTTTAAAAAATCTCAATTTTTCATTCATGTGAGTCTCCTTATGATGTTTTTATATAAAACGGTAAAGCGGATATTCAAAATCTGCTTGGCTACTACCTCATGAACACAGGCAGCCTCGCCGCTTGCTCCGCGTTCAAATGACAGAAAGCCCCAAAAAAGGTATCCATTCCTCTTCTGAAGCTTCCCCCAATTTATTATTTACACATTTAAGTGTTTCTTCGTGGTAAACAGACTTCCCAAAAATCCGATTCCCATTCCAAGAACCAGCCCCACCGGCAGTAATACCTTAAATATATCATATACAGGAATAAACTGCATTATGTCAGTGAGAATCTTGAACTTTGTGAGAATATAAGTAACTACCTGTCCATAGCCCAGATAAAGTGCTCCCAAAGGAATTGCCGCACCAATCAGCCCCAGAATAATGCCTTCCAGAAGGAACGGCATTCTGACAAAGAAATTGGTGGCTCCAATCATTTTCATAATAGCAATCTCTTCCTTACGGATGGAAATACCAACTGATACTGTATTGCTGATCAAAAAGATTGCCACAATCAGTAAAATGGCAATGATGGCAATGGACACATAAGCCACCAACTTATTAAATCCGGTCAATGTCTTCACAGCGCTCTCGGACTGGTTTACTTTACGCACACCATCCAGCTGCTTGACATATTCTACAAGAGCATTCTGTTCTTCAATCTCATTTACATATACTTCATAGTGAGCGGCATTTGCCAGAGGGTTATCATCCTTAAATCCTTCCGCAGCTTCCTCCGCATCCTCAAAGTACAGCTTCTTATATTCTTCCCAGGCATCATCTGCCGATACAAAATTAACATCTGAAACTTCCGGACGCTCTTTGATTGCCTCTCCTACCAGCTCCATAGTGGCATCATCGGTTCCTTCCTCAAAGAAAACGGAAATCGCCACATTTTCTTCCACAGTCTTTACAATATGATTGACATTGCTTACGATTGCAAAGAAAATCCCAAACAGGAAAATGCAGGCAGCCATAGTGACTACAGAAGCCACAGAAAACATCCAGTTTCTTCCAATGTTCTTAAATCCCTGTTTAAACTCGTAGATAATCGTACTAATCCTCATGATACTCACCTTCTTGTTCGTCGCTTATGATGACGCCTTTCCTCATAGTAACTACCCGTTTCTTCATGGAGTTTACTACTGTCTCTTATACACATCTGACGCTGCCGACGAAGCTAGAAGTGTAG
>CAMQZX010000288.1 GCA_947039785.1 uncultured Lachnospiraceae bacterium
ATCTTCTTCTCCACATCTTTAATCAGCTTTTCTAACTCTTTGCGGCTCATGGATTCCGGGTCTTTCTCCAGAACGCTCTCTGTCTCCGCCACTGTCTTGGAAATACTGATCAAATCACGGACTGCCTTCTTGATGGTGGTAGGTGTGATTCCATGTTCCTTATTATACGCTTCCTGAATGGTGCGTCGTCTCTGGGTCTCATCAATGGCTCTTCTCATGGAATCGGTGATATTGTCTGCGTACATGATAACATGTCCATCACTGTTTCGGGCAGCACGGCCAATCGTCTGAATCAGAGAAGTCTCCGAACGGAGAAAACCTTCCTTATCGGCATCCAGAATAGCCACCAGCGTAATTTCCGGAATGTCCAGGCCTTCCCGGAGCAGGTTGATTCCCACCAGCACATCAAAGACACCAAGACGCATATCACGGATAATCTCCGAACGCTCCAGTGTATCGATGTCGGAATGAAGGTATTTCACCCGGATGCCAACTTCTTTCATATAATCCGTAAGATCTTCCGCCATCCGCTTGGTCAGGGTGGTCACCAGAATCTTATTCCCCTTGTCCACTTCCTTATTAACCTCACCCACCAGATCATCAATCTGTCCCTCCACCGGACGTACTTCCACGTAAGGGTCCAGAAGTCCCGTAGGACGAATGATCTGCTCAGCCCTCATCATCTCATGATTGGCTTCATATTCTCCAGGTGTGGCAGACACAAACATCACCTGATCAACCTTGGTTTCAAATTCTTCGAAATTCAACGGCCGGTTGTCCTTGGCTGAGGGCAGGCGAAAACCATAGTCCACCAGCGTCTGCTTCCTGGACTGATCTCCTGCATACATTCCTCTTACCTGGGGCACTGTAATATGAGACTCGTCTATAATTAATAAAAACTCCCCATCAAAATAATCCATCAAAGTATATGGCGGCTCCCCCGGCTTCAGCCCGGACAGATGACGGGAATAATTTTCGATGCCGGAGCAAAAACCTGTCTCCTTCATCATTTCCACATCAAAATTGGTACGCTCCGCAATACGCTGAGCCTCAATCAGCTTGTCTTCACTTTTAAAATACTCCACCTGCTCCAGCATCTCAGCTTCAATGGCATCTGCTGCCCGCAAAATCTGTTCCATGGGAACCACATAGTGAGAGGCTGGGAAAATAGCCACATGGTTCAGCTCACTTTTGATTTCTCCGGTGAGCACATCAATCTCGGTAATCCGGTCAATCTCATCTCCAAAAAACTCCACCCGCACTGCCAGCTCCGAGTTATCCGCCGGAAAAATCTCCAGCACATCTCCCCGTACCCGGAAAGTTCCCCGGTGAAAATCCATGTCATTTCTGTCATACTGAATGTCAATCAATGCCCGAATCACATCATCCCGATCCTTCTCCATTCCAGGTCGAAGGGAAATAATCATATTCTGATAATCATTTGGACTGCCAATGCCGTAAATACATGAGACACTGGAGACAATGATAACGTCCTTTCGCTCACTTAAGGCTGCTGTGGCGGAGAGACGAAGCTTGTCAATCTCATCGTTAATGGCGGAGTCCTTGGCAATGTAGGTATCGCTGGAAGGGACGTAGGCTTCCGGCTGGTAATAATCATAGTAGGACACAAAATACTCCACCGCATTATTTGGAAAATACTCTTTAAACTCCCCATACAGCTGTGCCGCCAGTGTCTTATTATGCGCCAAAATCAATGTTGGCTTGTTAAGCTTTGCGATGACATTTGCCATCGTAAAAGTCTTGCCAGAGCCCGTAACCCCTAGTAAAGTCTGGCATTGATTGCCTTCCTTGAAGCCTTTGACAAGGGCTTCTATTGCCTGCGGCTGGTCGCCGGTTGGTTTGTATTCTGATACTAAGTCAAAATGATCCATATGTTTCTCCTTTTTGAATGCATTAGAAATTATGCAAGAAATTTGTACAATCCATATATTTTATAATTACCATTTTTCAGTCAGTAATAGGATTCACCTGGCATATCATTATTGTATCAAATAGAATTGACATCACAAAAAGTATATCATAAGCAAAAGAAAAAGTATAGATGTTTTAAGAACATTTGTTCTTTTGCATCCATACTTTTCTCCAATTCCCTATATCGTTTTACTCTTTTTATTCGCATTCTATCATTTCCTGATGCGACCAGTCCAGGATTCCTCCGAATTCCAGAATATTTCCATATATTTCGCTTTCATTTAAACCTGCAGAATAATTTACGTAAAAATGTTTACCCTATTCTTAAACAAAAAAAGGAGTGTAACTATTCATGATTGAACCGGATACCATAAAATTACTGCGGGAATGTGATGCGGGTATTAAAATGGGAGTGTCTTCTATTGAAGATGTTCTGGATTATGTAAAAGATGAAGCCTTTCGGAAATGCCTTACAAATTGCAAAAATGAACACGATAAACTGAAGGAAGAGATACAAACATTTTTGAACAAATACCATGACGAAGGAAAAGAGCCTACCGCAATGGCAAAAAGTATGTCATGGGTAAAGACGAACGTCAAGCTGGTTATAGATGAATCTGATAAAGCCATTGCAGATTTAATAACAGATGGCTGTAATATGGGTGTAAAATCTCTGAATAAGTATCTGAACCAATACAAAGCTGCGGATGAAAAAACGAAAGATATTGCAAAACGTCTCATACGTCTTGAGGAAAACCTAATCATTGACATTCGACAATTCTTATAATATCCAAATATATCTGGAATGATTGCTGTGTGCTGTTGACACTCAGCAATCATCAGAAAAACCTGATCAGGCAAGAAACGCACTCTTTGCCAACTGATCAGCCATGTCATTATACTTATCTCCCGAATGGCCTTTCACCTTAACAAATTTAATCTCCACCTTTTCTCTTGCTGCTTCGTAAAATTCTTTGTATTTCCTTGTTCCGTCCTTTTTTGCCTGCCATGCTCCGGTGCACCATTTGGCGATACCTTCGTAGTCGTGGAAAATCGTGACGCTTTTGATTTCGTTGTCCAGACAGTATTGTATGGCCTTCTCTGAGCCTTTGATCTCTCCTGCCACATTTCTCATTTCTGCCAGCTCCGGGTCATTGTACAGCTGGGAAAAATGTTCTTCTTTCTCTCCATGGAAAAACACTACACCACAGGAAAATTGTCTGGTGGACAGATTGTAGCTTCCATCTACATAAGCCACCGCCTCTGTGGTAATATTGTCAGGGTCCCCTGCGGCATCACAGCCGCCTTCCACATAAGCCTTTGCCTCCTCCATGGTAGGAAAGCCTTTGTATTCTGCACCGGAAAAACCGCTGATCTGCTTCTGGCATTCTGCCCAGGTCTGATAGATACCAGGGGTTCTTCCTTTGCGAACTGCATATACTTTCTTTGCCATTTGATACCTCACTCAATTTATGAACTTATTCTCATACTTAAATATACTGGTTAATCCAACCCATTACTTTCTGATGCCGTGTCTTGTACATGGGACCTCCTACCTGATTTCCAGTATCGGTCTGCATGGCATTCCAGATTCGTGCCATGGTATAGGGCTTTGCTGTCTTGCCCAACACTCTTGTCACAGAGCCAAGTCCGCCAAGATGCCGCAGATTGATACACATACACACCGCCTTTGTGTTGGTCACATTCAGCTTTCGTATCTCCGTCTCATACTCTTCAATCTGTTGATACATCAATTGATCCTGACATTTGATACCGGTAGTGGAAGATATAATTGCCTGAATACATTTAGCTTTTTTGGAAGTTTTCTTAATCTTATAGGTAGACCAGTTCTTCGTATCCAAATCCGTTCCCACTCCGGCGGTGTCCAGAGATTCAAACAGCTTTTTATTTGTCTGGCGAATCAGCTTTAAAAGACGCTGTGCTTCTGTGGCATACCACTGCCCTGCTCCAATAGTGATGGCAATTTCTGTAGTACTGTTTGTGCCGGCTTCTGTAAAGTCATCATACCTCTGGTTTCCATATACCTGTCCCCCGGTTTCCACAGCATAGAGAATTTTCTTCACAACCTCCTTTTGTGCTGTGGTTAATTTGCTGGTGGAGGACGGCACTGTAATCAATTTTGACAAACCGGCTTCTGCCAAATGTCGCTTACTATTTACCACCTTATAGGCTCTAACGCAATAGTAGTATTTACTGCCTCCTGCTGCCGTAGTGTCTGTATATGACGTAGTGTTTGCCTTAACTGCTTTCAAAAGCCCCCACTTACCACCATATTTTTTACGATAAACTTTGTATCCAGTCTCCCGGTCCACATCCTTCCAGGTAACCTTTATATTGCTTCCTGAAGCCGTAGCTGTCACTGTGGTCTTCGTTGGCAAGGTGGTCAGCTTCACAGACTTATATGTACTATAAACGTTTTTTCCTCCGCTCTTTCGATAGGCCCGCACTGCATATTCGTAGACCTTAGCGCTGATCACATTCCGATCTGTATACGTACGCGTATTCTTTCCAACCACTTTAATTCGCCGAAACTTAGCTGCCGTAGATTCCCGTCGATAAATCACGTATCCGTTAGCCCCAGAGGCTTGATTCCAGCCAATCACCGTTGAACTGGTAGTTTGAGACTTGGCAGTGGCCTTTACCTGGGCAAGAGCGGTAGTGGACGCTTCCACATTTACCTTCAACATCAAGACCGCCATCACCAGCAACGCACATACCAGCAAACAGCCAAAGCACTTTCTGTGTGTTATTACTCGTTCTTTACTCATCTTCTCCAATCCTTTCTCACGCAGTTCCAGTCTACCGATCACTTGATATTTAAGGTATCCTGGATACCATAGTTGAAGAGTGGCCCGTATACTGGATTTCCTATGAAGCACAGCAAGTATTGTCAGCCCCCTGCTGTTGCTGCAACTATTGTTCATTGTATCATTCAATTTCTCCCTCGGCAACCTGGAAGTTTCCCTGAAAAAATCGGTTTATCCCACTTATATAACTTATTTATAT
>CAMQZX010000289.1 GCA_947039785.1 uncultured Lachnospiraceae bacterium
CCGCTGCAGCGTAGTCTCGTGGGCTCGGAGATGTGTATAAGAGACAGGTATACAGGATTACATCAATTATTATGACGCCAAAATACAGTCCTATCTTCTGGGCGGCTTCAATCTGATGGTATCTTTGAATATGATGATGTTTATTATTTACTGTGTCTTTGTGATTCAGAAGCAGAGAGGAACCATTCAGGAGGTAAACGAGCTGTATGAGAAATTGTCTCAGGCAAATCATGAACTTCAGGAAGCGAATGTGGAGCTTCACAAGTATGCGCTCATGAAAGAAAAGATGGGTGAAACAAAGGAGAGGAATCGACTGGCCAGAGAGATTCACGATACTCTGGGACATACCTTAACGGGAATTTCAGCGGGCCTGGATGCCTGTATCGCCACCATCGATAAGGCTCCGGATAAGACAAAACAGCAGCTGGAGACAATTTCTAATGTGACAAGAGAAGGAATTCAGGAGGTGCGAAGATCTGTCAGTGAATTAAGGCCGGATGCCCTGGAGCGTCTCAGTCTGGAATATGCCATCCGTAAAATGATCAAGGATACCAATTCCATGACAAATGCTACGATTACCTTTGATTGTCAGGTGGAACATTTGAAATTTGATGAAGATGAAGAAAATGCGATTTACCGGGTGATACAGGAGAGTGTCACCAATGCCATCCGTCACGGCCATGCTACGGAAATTGCCATTGTTATGGTGAAAAATGATGGAGAGATTCATTTAACGATACAGGATAATGGCTGCGGATGCGGGGAAATCAAGCCGGGATTCGGAACAGAACATATTAAGGAAAGAATCCGGATGCTACGTGGAAACGTGGAGTTCGATGGTTCTGACGGTTTCCTGGTAGATGCGACAATACCGATAAGATGGGGTGAGGAATATGATTAAAGTTTTAATTGCAGATGATCAGGAATTGATTCGACAGAGTTTACAGATTGTACTGGACAGCAGGGATAATCTGCAGGTAACAGATGCTGTGGCAAATGGCCAGGAAGTGATCAGCAGCGTGCGGCGGGAGAAACCGGATGTAATCTTGATGGACATCCGGATGCCGAAGATGGATGGGGTACAGTGTACGAAGATTATCAAGGATCAATATCCGCAGATTAAGATTATTATTCTGACAACCTTTGACGATGATGAATTTGTATATAATGCGTTGAAGTATGGAGCCAGCGGCTATCTGTTGAAAGGTGTGTCTATGGATGCATTGGCTGCTGCCATTGAGACGGTGCACAGCGGCCAGGCTATGATCAATCCGGATATTGCCACGAAAGTATTTCGTCTCTTTTCCCGGATGGCTCAGGCAGATTACTCTATTCAAATTAGTGACAAGCAGGTGGAAGAACTGACAAGAACTGAGTGGAAAATTATTGGTCAGGTAAAATGCGGCTCCTCCAATCGGGAGATTGCTGAGAAGCTGAGTCTTTCGGAAGGCACTGTGAGAAATTATTTAAGTAACATTTTGAATAAGTTGGATTTAAGGGACCGTACCCAGTTGGCAATATGGGCAGTGCAGTCTCAGGCAGGAAGAGCAGATGAGTGAGAAGCAAATATCCCAAAAAGCGAAAAGCAGAAAATGGAAGGCCGGCATTGGAGCTGTAGGTATTGCAGTTTGCATATTGATTGCATTGGCTCATTATCAGAGTCGAAAAACGGTTACGCTGGAGCTGGGAACTTTTGCGGGAAGTAACTGGAATGTGGCCAACGCAGACAGTTGTGTAATCATCGATGCAGCCATTGAAAAATTCCAGAAAAGCCACAAAGGAATGAAGGTGCATTATTACAGTGGAATTCCTAAAAGCGATTATTCCGAATGGCTGTCTCAGAAGATGCTGAAAGGAGAGACGCCAGATGTATTCATGGTATTGGCAGATGATTTTGACAAGATGGTTTCCCTGGGGATGTTTTCCAATTTGGATGGGATGATCGAGGAAGATGATTCCTTTGACCGGGAAAAGTATTTTTCTACGGCGCTGTCTTATGGAGAGCGGGACAATCATCAGTACGCGCTTCCCTATGAAACAGTGCCCACTTTGATGTTTGTCAACAAGACGTTATTGACTAAAGAAGGATTTTCTGTGCCGGAGAGCACCTGGACCTGGGAACACCTGTTACGGATCTGTGAGCGAGTGACAAAAGACACCGATGGAGATGGACGCATAGACCAGTTTGGAACGTACAACTATGACTGGACAGAAGCAGCTTATTCCAACGGGGGAATACTCTTTGATGAGGATGGAACCATCAGTTACATTAATTCTGAGCAGGTGGCAGAAGCTGTGAAATTTGTGGAGAGTCTGAATGGGTTTAATGACGGCGAGAAGGTGACTCAGGATGATTTTGACAGTGGAAATGTGGCTTTTATGCCATTGTCCTTTGCGGAGTATCGCACTTATAAGTCCTATCCTTATAAAATCAAAAAGTATACCAACTTTCAGTGGGATTGTATCACGCTTCCAGCAGGTCCAAGTGGGGATAATATATCTGAGGTGAATAGTCTTTTGATTGGAATCAGCGACAAGAGTGAGCATAAGAAGTTGGCATGGGAGTTTCTAAAAACACTTACCTACGACGAGGAGATTCAAATGGAGATTTTCCGTAAGTCTCAGGGAGCTTCTGTGCTGAAGTCCGTCACTGGCTCCAAAACAGCCGAAGAAATCCTAAAACAGGATACAGAAGAAAGTGACAAGATCATAGACAATGAGTTACTAAGCAGTGTGATTGAAAATGGAATGGTAACCCCCCGTTTTGCTAATTATGAAGATGCACTGGCTTTGGCAGAAGGCGAGGTGTCTAAGATTTATGAAGACGAGAAAAATATTGACAGCTCATTAAAAATTGCAAAGATTACTCTGGAGCATTTTTTGAATCAGTAGAATCTACAGTGAAGTGTTGAGGAATGAAGTCATATCAGGTATACTGTTATAAGGTTCACAGTGATGTTATTAAACTTATGTTTTAAGGAGGAAGCAAAACATGCTGGTATCAATGAAACGAATTTTAGAATATGCAGAAGCCCATGATCAGGCCATAGGAGCTTTCAATGTGTCTACACTGGAAGGCCTGATGGGAACACTGGAGGCGGCTGAGGAGCTGCATCAGCCGGTGATTATTCAGTTTGCGCAGGTGCATGAGTCCATTATCTCTGTGGATGTGCTGGGACCGGTTATGGTAATGATGGCTGAGAAATCCACTGTTCCTGTATGTGTACACTTAGATCACGGCGAAGATCTGGATTATCTGAAGAAAGCTCTGGATATGGGATTTACTTCTATTATGTACGATGGTTCTGTGTTGGATTTTGAGAAAAATGTTGCGAACACCTGCATTGCAGTGGAGATGGCAGAAGCCTATGGCGCTTCTGTGGAGGCCGAGATCGGCTGCATGGGAAGAGAAGAGTTTGGAAGTGTAGGGGAAGAGGGAGAAGCGGTACAGAGTATGTACACAAATCCTGAGGAAGCCAGAGAATTCGTAGCCAGAACAGATGTGGATGCATTGGCCTGCTCCTTTGGAACGGTACATGGTCTGTATCTGACACAGCCTAAGCTGGACTTTGGTATTATCTCATCCATCCGTGAGAAAGCGCAGATTCCTATCGTTATGCACGGCGGCTCCGGCGTAAGTGCTCCAGACTTCAGAGAATGCATCAAACGGGGTGTGCGTAAGATTAACTACTATACATATGCTGCGAAAGCAGGTGGTGAAGCTGTAAAAGCTCAGTGTGGAAAAGAAGATGATGTGGTATACTTCCACGACGTGGCTACATGGGGCCGTGAAGCTATGAAGGCTGATGTAATGACAGCAATGAAGGTGTTCAGTGGAAAATGAGAAATGAATATAAGATATCGATTGCTTTGTGATAAGTAATACAAAGTATTTTTGGAATAGTGCTCCTGACCGTAATCTGGCAGGAGCATTTTTCGATTTTTCCTTTTCTTTCATGAGCGATGGCTGTTATCTAGTAGATTATTAATTACAGAGAGTCACATCAATTGCTTTTCCTTCTCTTTAAAGTAATCAATCGCAAAAGATTTGAAGGCTCTCATTGTATGATTTTGATAACGCTTTTTGTTCCAGATCAGGTGAATGGTATGTTCCTTCTCTGCAGATACGATGGGAAGCCAGTGTTTGACAGGCAAGTTACTATCTAGGAGCGAGGATTCCGGAGTGAAAGCAACACCAATTCCTTCAAGAACGTAACGCCAGATAGCAGTGGTATCTGTGGTTTCTACAATGATATTCATCTGAATATTATGTTTTTTCAGGAACTCGTCAACTCCAATTCGAATGGCAAACTTCGGAGAACTCGTAATCAGGGGAAGACCGTTTAAATCTTCAGGACAGACAGACTTTTTTTGGAGCAAAGGATGTCCTTCGGGAATCAGCAGACATAGTCGTTCTTTAAAAAGGGGGCAGTTGTCTAAATCAGGATGTGGGAATTGGGAGATGGACATACCAATTGCAAAATCAGCTTCATTGTTGAGAAGCATATGATGAATACGGGTACTGTTGACTGAACTTTGATGTATTTGGATGTTAGGGTACTCCTGGATAAACAATTTGATTAATTTAGGCATATATAAGCCTACATTTGTTGCAATTTCCAATCTCGAATTTTCCTGATTTTCCTGATCCATAAGTTCTTTTTTCATATTATCCAATGTGGAGAAAATGTTTTTCATATAATTCTCAGCGATTTTTCCCTTTTCATTCAGGACGATATGTTTTCCTGCACGATCAAAAAGTTTTACGCTTAATTCCTCTTCCAGCTTTGAAATGCTAAGGCTCAGATTTGGCTGGGCCATATGAAGGGACTTTGCTGCCTGGGTGAGATTTTCTAGTTCGGCGGCTTTTAAAAAGTATTTCATTTGTCTTAATTCCATATCCAATTCCTTCTCTAACTATATATAAA
>CAMQZX010000290.1 GCA_947039785.1 uncultured Lachnospiraceae bacterium
CTACACTTCTAGCTTCGTCGGCAGCGTCAGATGTGTATAAGAGACAGGACGTGAGTGAACAAAGGCGTTCCACAAGGGGTGGAATGCCTTTTTTGAATTCATGAGGATTATCATTTCTAATCTGGTTGAAGGGGGAACCGCTCACGAATATATAATGAAAGGAAGAGTAAAACATGAGCGATTATGTAAATGTAGCAGAGATTTTTGGCGAAGACGTATTTAATGATACAGTAATGCAGCAGCGTCTCCCAAAGAAAACCTACAAAGAACTGAAAAAAACCATTGAGGATGGCAAGGAGCTGAGTCTTGAGATTGCCGATGTCATCGCACATGAGATGAAAGAGTGGGCTATTGAAAAAGGAGCAACTCATTATACACATTGGTTCCAGCCGTTGACAGGTGTAACCGCAGAGAAACACGATTCTTTCATTACAGCTCCAAAGGAAGACGGAAAGGTTTTAATGTCTTTCTCCGGTAAAGAGCTGATTAAAGGTGAGCCGGATGCTTCTTCATTCCCGTCAGGTGGTCTTCGTGCAACCTTTGAGGCGAGAGGATATACAGCATGGGATTGTACTTCACCAGCATTCGTAAGACATGATGCAGCAGGTGCAATTCTTTGTATCCCCACAGCATTCTGCTCCTACACAGGAGAGGCTCTTGACCAGAAGACACCTCTTCTGAGATCTATGGAAGCCATTAACAAACAGGCCCTTCGTCTGTTGCGTTTATTTGGAAATACAACATCTAAAAGAGTAACTCCTTCCGTAGGACCTGAGCAGGAATATTTCCTGGTAGACGAGAAGAAGTTCTTACAGAGAAAAGACTTAATTTATACAGGTCGTACATTATTTGGAGCAATGCCTCCAAAGGGACAGGAACTGGATGACCACTACTTTGGAACCATCCGTCAGAGAATCGCAGGATTTATGAAGGATGCCAACGAAGAACTTTGGAAATTAGGCGTATCTGCTAAGACACAGCATAACGAGGTTGCTCCTGCACAGCACGAGCTTGCTCCGATTTATGCACAGGCAAATATCGCTGTTGACCATAACCAGATTGTTATGCAGACATTGAAGAGAATTGCCTGCCAGCATGGTATGAAGTGTCTGCTTCATGAGAAGCCATTTGCAGGTGTCAATGGTTCCGGTAAGCATAACAACTGGTCCATCACCACAGATGATGGAATCAACCTGTTAGATCCAGGTAAAACACCTCATGAGAATGTGCAGTTTTTACTGGTATTGAGCTGTATTCTGAAAGCAGTAGATATTCATGCAGATCTGCTTCGTGAGTCTGCAGCAGATCCGGGTAATGATCACAGACTGGGAGCCAACGAGGCACCTCCTGCAATTATTTCCATTTTCCTTGGCGAGCAGCTTGAGGATGTTCTGGAGCAGCTGATCAGCACAGGAACTGCAACAAAGAGTATTAAAGGCGGTAAATTGGAGACAGGTGTTCGAACACTTCCTGAACTGGCGAAAGATGCTACAGACCGTAACAGAACTTCACCGTTTGCCTTCACAGGTAATAAGTTTGAGTTCCGTATGGTTGGTTCCAGGGATTCCATCGCAGGTCCCAATATCGTATTGAATACCATCGTTGCCGAGGCATTTAAAGAAGTTTGCGACGTTTTGGAAAAGGCCGATGATTTCGAGATGGCAGTACATGATCTGATTAAGAAGAACTGTGCAGAGCATCAGAGAATCGTATTCAACGGCAACGGATACTCCGATGAGTGGGTAGAAGAGGCAGAGAGAAGAGGACTTCCAAACATCAAGTCCATGGTAGATGCAATCCCTGCTCTTACCACGGAGAAATCTGTGAAGCTGTTTGAAGAGTTTGGCGTGTTTACAAGAGCTGAGCTGGAGTCTCGTGTAGAGGTTAAATACGAAGCTTACGCAAAAGCAATTAATATTGAAGCTAAGACAATGATTGATATTGCAAGCAAGCAGATCATTCCGGCTGTAATTAAATATGCGACTTCTCTGGCAGGATCAATTAATTCTATTAAGGCTGCCGGTTTGGAAGAAGTCAGCGTACAGTCTGAGTTGCTGACTGAAACAAGCAAGCTTCTGAAAGAGGCCAAGGATGCACTGGCAGCACTGATTGAGATTGAGAAGAAAGCTGTTTCCATGGAGGAAGGTGCCGGTCAGGCAAGATATTATCATGATACAGTTATGCCTGCAATGGAAGCATTGAGAAAACCTGTGGATGAATTGGAAATGATCGTGGATAAAGAAATGTGGCCGATGCCATCCTACGGAGACTTGATTTTTGAGGTATAAGAATTGTTATAAGACTTTGAGGAAGTTAATAATATTATGAAAAAATTTTAGTTATCAAAGAGGATAATGGACAGACTGAAAAAGCTGCCGTTATCCTCTTTTGATTATATGTATGTTACATAAATGTGTAATGAGGAGGGACGTAATTTATGACAGAAGAAATTATGAGCGCTATAAACGGCGAATTATTTGGCGTCTGGTTTTTGATCGGTGCCGCATTGGTATTCTGGATGCAGGCTGGATTTGCCATGGTAGAGGCCGGATTTACAAGAGCCAAAAACTCTGGAAACATTTTGATGAAGAATCTGATGGACTTCTGTATTGGTACAGTAATGTTCATTCTGATTGGTTTCAGCCTGTTACTGGGAGAAGATATGATGGGCTTGATCGGAAAGCCCGGATTTGATATCTTTACCAGCTATGCAGACTTTGATTGGTCCAATTTTGTATTTAACCTGGTATTTTGTGCCACTACTGCCACTATCGTATCAGGAGCTATGGCTGAGAGAACAAAGTTCTTGTCTTACTGTATTTATTCAGGTGTGATTTCCGCTTTGATTTACCCGATTGAGGCACACTGGATCTGGGGCGGCGGCTGGCTGTCACAGATGGGATTCCATGATTTTGCAGGTTCCTGTGCCATCCACATGGTTGGTGGTTTGAGCGCATTGATTGGTGCAAAAATCTTAGGACCACGTATTGGAAAATTCTCAAAGGATAAATCCGGAAATATTGTGAAAGTAAATGCATTCCCAGGTCACAATCTTCCCCTTGGTTGTTTAGGCGTATTTATTTTATGGCTTGGCTGGTATGGATTTAACGGAGCGGCAGCTACCAGCGTTTCTCAGTTGGCATCTATTTTTGTGACAACGACAATTGCACCGGCAATTGCTACTGTGGTATGTATGATTTTTACATGGATGAAATATGGCAAGCCAGATGTTTCCATGTGTTTGAATGCTTCTCTGGCAGGTTTGGTGGCTATTACAGCACCCTGTGATGTGACAGATGCTTTTGGTGCGATTATTATCGGTGCCGTAGCTGGAATGCTGGTAGTATTTGGCGTTTGGTTCCTGGATTATAAACTGCGCATTGATGATCCGGTAGGTGCAGTTGCAGTACATTTTATGAATGGTATCTGGGGCACCTTGGCAGTTGGACTGTTTGCAACAACCTCTGCACCTGAAAATGATTCTCTTACAGGCTTATTTTATGGAGGCGGCTTTAGCCTTCTTGGAAAACAGCTTGTTGGTATTGTTTCTGTATGTGCATGGACGGCTGTTACCATTACCATTGCATTCCTTATTATTAAAGCTACCGTGGGCTTACGTGTAACAGAAGAAGAGGAAATTGTAGGTCTGGATGCTACCGAGCATGGTCTTCCTTCTGCTTATGCAGGCTTTAGTATGATGGACATTTCCAATACTATGACTATGGAAGTAAATGAAAATACGAATCTTGGCTCAGATGATTATGCACTTGCATCAGAGGCTGCCAAAAATGCGGCAGTTAAGGTTGTAAAGATACCGGAAGCGAGAGATACCGGTATTTACAAAGTGGTTATTATTGCCAAGCTCACCCGCTATGAACGCGTGAAGAAAGCCATGAACAGCCTTGGTGTAACTGGTATGACCGTTACACAGGTTATGGGTTGTGGTATACAGAAAGGTACCGGAGAGAAATATCGTGGTGCTGAACTTGACGCCACACTTCTGCCAAAGGTAAAATTGGAAGTGGTTGTCAGCAACATTTCTGTGGATTCTGTCATTGAGGCAGCAAAAGAAGCATTATATACAGGTCATATTGGCGATGGCAAGATTTTTGTATATTATGTAGACCGCGTGGTTAAAATCCGTACTGGAGAGGAAGATTCTGCAGCTTTGCAGGATGTAGAATAAGCCATATAGGACCCTGATAAATAATTACAATCTGTGTGTTATTCTTGCTATGAGTATGATTTGAGATAATGACCAAAAGTAAAAAGATTGAAAAAATTGGTCCTTTGACAGTTTGATCAAAGCATATCGAAAATCAATTCTTTCTATATTTTGACTATGCCCGGCAATTCCCCCTGCCGGGCATAAGTATATTTGAAATTATCCTTCTTTGAAATTTTGAGTCAAAACGTCAGGTTTACGAAAAGTAATCTTGGATTTTTAAGAAAAAGCGACAAAACTTCAGAAACAGTAACAAACAGTGAAATAAATGATGACGGGAGATAGAGTCTATTTGACTCTATCTCCTGTTTCACGTTATAATAAACTATCGCATATAGAAAGAGCAGGTATTATTTAATATGAAAGAATTACAGTTTTTGAGAGACCAGGGAGTGAATCCCGATTTGATAAAGGGTGTGGAGGAATTTAGAGACCGGTATCCGGTGGATGAGAAGGTGAAAGATCGAATCGTGAAGCCCGGGATTCCTTTCTATGGAAAGGATATTTTAGAGATGGCCATTGCGGCGCTGCTGGAGGGTGAAAATTTGCTTTTAAGCGGCCCGAAAGCCACTGGAAAAAACATTCTGGCAGAAAATCTGTCTTACATTTTCAACAGGCCCACCTACAATGTGTCATTTCTCGTAAACACCAACA
>CAMQZX010000291.1 GCA_947039785.1 uncultured Lachnospiraceae bacterium
ATCTTTCCGCCGACATAAAGCATCTCCGGGAATACGCCCTCAGCATTGAGCCGTTTCCTGTCAGTGGGAGGTGTTCCCGTTATGAGCATTTATCATTCAGGATTTTCAGGAAGCATAGAGGCTTTTGTAAACAGCAGGAAGATGGCTGGCGCATGGAATGAGCCGGTTTTTGGCTTGAATATAAAGCTTTTTGACCATTACTGCGCTGACCTGTATCCGGGAGAAATACTCCGGCAGGAAATGGTGGATACATGGTGCGCCAAACGGGAAACAGAAAATGTGAATTCCTGCTATACCCGAACACTGGTCATCCGTCTTTTTATTGAATACCTGCACAAACATGGAAAAACGGATGTCCTTCCACCGCCAGTGCTGAAACAGGATAAAAAACGGCGCATCCCACACGCATTCAGCAGGGATGAACTGGAAAGATTCTTTCATGAATGTGACAGCATCATCCCCTGCAGGGGGAGGATGGCTTATGCTTCGGAATTAAGGAAGATAACGTGCCCCGTATTTTTCCGCCTCCTTTACAGCAGCGGCATCCGCACAACGGAAGCCCGTTTCCTGATGCGGGATGGCGTTGACCTTGTAAATGGCGTGCTTGATATACAGAAATCGAAAGGCTATGACCAGCATTATGTAGCCCTGCACCAGAGCATGACGGAGCTGCTGGAACGTTATGACCGTGCTGCGGACAGGCTCTGCCCGGACAGGACATACTTCTTCGAATCGCCGGCAGGACAGCCTTATTCGCGTGCATGGGTATCCTATAACTTTTCCATGCTGTGGGAAAAAGCAAACGGCAAAAAGGGAGATGCTGTCGCTTATGATCTCCGCCATAATTACGCTACTGCAAATATCAATGCATGGAAAGATGACGCATTCGGATTTAACGACCGCCTCCATTACCTGGCAAGGTCGATGGGCCACCGTTGCACAGAATCCACGCTGTATTATTATTCTGTTGTCCCAAGGCTGGCGGACATGATACAGGAAAAGACAGAGGAAGGCTTTAACTGCATAGTACCGGAGGTGGCTTATGAAGAAGAATAACCGTGAAGCTGCCCGCATTGCGGGATATATCTCTGAATTCCTGCATAACTATGCACCGCAGTTCCTCACATCCAGTGAACATACATTGAAATCCTACCGGGATGCGCTGACCCTTTATGTCTTATTCCTTGAAGAAAAAGGGATCACACATGACAGCCTTGGAAGGCATTGTTTTGAAAAGGGGGCCATTGAGGAATGGATTGTCTGGCTGAAAAATGCAAGGAACTGCTCCCCTGAAACATGCAACATACGGCTCGGCTCCCTCCGGACATTTCTGGAATTTCTGGGAAATAAGGATATCGGGTTTTTGTATCTGTATCAGGAGGCAAAACTTATCAAACGCCAGAAGTGCCAGAAAAAGAAAGTGGAAGGCCTTACCCGTGAAGCCGTTGCTGCGATTCTGGCAGCACCAGACCCTTCCACCCGGACAGGAAAAAGGGATCTGGTATTTCTGACACTTTTATATGCAACTGCTGCAAGGCTTGATGAAATCCTGTCCATCAGGCTCTCACACCTGTACCTTGATGCAGAAAAACCCTATGTCAATCTGTACGGCAAGGGCAGCAAGATACGGACAGCCTACCTTCTTCCAAGGGCAGCTGAACACATCCGTATCTACCTGAAAGCATTCCATGGGGCAGCGCCAGATCCCGAAGCGTATTTATTTTATTCCCGTGTAGGCGGGAAATATGTGAAGCTGACAGAACCGGCACTTGATAAGAGGATAAAAAAATATGCGGCAGATGCCCATAAAAAATGCCCGGAGGTTCCGCTGGATGCCCATGCCCACCAGTTCCGCCATGCCAAAGCCACCCACTGGCTGGAGGACGGAATGAACATCATACAGATCAGCTTTCTCCTTGGCCATGCAAGTCTGGATACAACCATGCGGTATCTGGATATAACGACAGATGATAAACGAAAAGCGCTGGCTACTCTGGAAGGTGAAGAAGAAAGAAAGGTTACAAAGAAATGGAAAGAGGGCAATGGCTCTCTGGCTAATTTCTGTGGTTTGAAACGCTAAATCCGCACAAACGAAATCCAAACTTTTTTACGGTAAAAAGCTGAATTTATAATCTTTCCCATAAAAAGTTTGGATTTCTTGTAAGTTTGGATTTGTGGGAAAATCCAAAAGTTTAGATTTTCCCACAATGCAGGCGACGGACGAAATTTCACTCATCATTCCATTTATTATTTTCAAAAAATATGACATAATGGTGTCGTAGTTAAAATGATATGATTTAGGAGAAAGGAAAATTTATGAAGATTGACCGTTTGATGGGCATCATATTACATTTATTGAAATACGGAAAAACATCTGCAACACAGCTTGCCAGTAAGTTTGAAGTAAATACAAGAACTATTATGCGTGATATTGATACTCTGTGTCAGGCAGGTATACCAATCACATCCGCTTATGGTACTAATGGCGGATATGAAATATTAGATACCTATGTATTGGATAAGCATTTAGGAAACGAACGTGATTATAAAAATATAATCAGTGCTTTGCGCTCAATGGCAAGTGCTTACGAAAATAAAACAATCCAGGAAACAATAGATAAGATAACCCTGTTAGCAGAAAATAAGGAAGCTGCCATTCAACTTGATTTAGGGGCGGCACATGAAAATGTAGATACCAATGCGCTGATAAACGCTTTGGAAAAGGCAATCGACGCTAAAAGGACAGTTCAATTTTTATACACGAATAATGCAAATGCTTCACATACCGTTTCGGTGGAGCCTGTCGGTGTCATTTACAAATGGTATAACTGGTATCTTATTGGCTATAGCACAAAACATGAGGATTACAGAATGTACAAGCTGGTCAGGATGGAAGCATTATTTGTGACAGACCAAAGCATCACAATGAAGCATTCTCTTAGTAAAGTTATGGAGAAATGGAGTGACACTCAAAAAATTACAGAAATCAGAGCTATGGGCATCGCACAGATTAAGATAAAATGCAGGGAGTATTTGAACATAGAGATAACAAGAGAGTTTGAAAATGGAGATTTTGAGTTTTGCCTTCATGTTCCCGAAAATGAAACGTTCTGGTTTGGCGTACTGCTTTCTTTCGGGAATAAAGTAAAAGTTTTAGAACCGCAGGGTATTATAGACAAAATTTCACAGACTTGCGAGGAAGTATTGAGTGTTTATAAGGGGTAAGCATGGACAGATATACAAAACAGCAGATACGCAGAGGGCTGACACATTATCAAAATATAGACCATTCAGAAGAGCTAAATGGAACAGACGGAATAAAAAAACTGATGAGGAAGCTGCGTTCTATTCAGTATGATCCATTGAATGTAGTCGGGCGTAACGCTGATTTGGTGTTACAAGCCAGAATTGCGGATTACCGAAGTGAAATGCTGGAGAAACTGCTTTATACGGAACATTTTCTTACAGATGGATTTGATAAGGAAATGTGCATTTATGTTACAGAGGACTTTGAAAAGTTTGAATATATCAGACAGATACAGACGCAATCAGCAGAGCGCACTTTATCGTACAGAGGGCAGACAGAAGCGTTGAATATATTGCAGGAAGTAAAGGAGTTTGTATCTGCAAATGGTTTAACAGGAACAAAAGATATTTCCATTGGCGAGGTAAGGGAAAGCCGGTGGGGACACAAGAAACTATCCAGTGCTGCATTGGATTATCTGTATACAAAAGGGGAATTAAGCGTTGCAAAAAAGATTGGAACACAAAAACAGTTTGATTTGACTGAACGTGTAATACCAAAAGACTATTTTTCAGGTTTTCGTTTTATGACGATAGAGCAGTTTTTAGACTGGTATGTGAAAAGGAGAATTGCAGGTGTAGGTATTTTGTGGGGAAAACGGGGCGGCGCATGGCAGGGTAATTATTTATGGAATAATGAATTACGAAAAAGCATGATAGCCCGATTGGTAGAAAAAGGCGAGCTTAGAGTTATCCATGTGGAGGGGATTACAGAAGAGTTTTACTGCCGTGAAGATTTTCTCCAATCCCTAAAAAGTGAAAGAACAAGCGATTACGCCAGATTTATTGCGCCGCTTGACAACATGATATGGGACAGAAAAATGACAGAAAGTTTATTTGATTTTTCATACAGCTGGGAGGTATATACGCCAGCATCAAAACGGAAATACGGGTATTATATCCTTCCTGTACTATATAATGATAACTTTGTCGCGCGTTTTGAAGCCGCTCCCATAAGTAAGAACAAGTGCTTTGAAATTAAAAACTGGTGGTGGGAAAAGGAGGTTTTGACTGATGAAAAGATGATAAATGTCATTATGAAAGAAATGAAGAAATTTGCAGACTTTCATAACGTAGAGTTAAGCAGCAAAAATCAAAAACTGTTGGAGGTAAAATAATGAGTGAAGTAATCAGATTAGATGTCAATGAAGAATGGGTACATGCAGGTATTGTTAAAGCAGGGGACTACTGTTTTTTGAGTTATTGTGTCGGAAATACAGACGGATCAATCGAGGAACAGATTAACGGGGCTTTTGATGTAATGGAAAAGCGATTAGCGTTGTTTGGATTGACACTTGAGAACGTAGTTCAAATGGATTGTTTATTTAGGGATGTGTGGAATATTCCTATCATGGAAAAGGTTATAAAAGAGAGATTTAACGGGAAGTATCCCGTCCGTAAATCAATCCAGACCAATTTCGCAGATAAAGGAGGCGAAAACGGCTTGAAATTTCAAGCCGATGCCGTTGCATATTGCAGAAAATAAGTGGTTATTCACAGAACTTTCAAAGACACTGGAAGCCACGGCAAACGCTGAAAAGTTTATGAAAGTGGTACGCAAGTACACCA
>CAMQZX010000292.1 GCA_947039785.1 uncultured Lachnospiraceae bacterium
CATAAAAAGAATAAAATCTTGATAATATTTCCCGATAAGAAATTTGGAATATCAAAAGGAATTTCTGGTAATTGCCAGTTAGAGGTTGAATTTTATTTGAGAATGGTGTAAATTGGTATTAGTGTTCGTGAAGGGGAAGGACACTCGTGTGCTGAGGACTGGTTACCATAGCAGCCAGGCAATCTGCACATCAGCTTACGGTGATTTCGTAAGTGCAAATGTAACAAGTAAGTCTTGGGTTAGGAGGAGTAAGTTTGAAGAAAAGAAGAACCAGATTAATGGCACTGGCGTTGAGTGCGTGTCTGACGATGACTTCCTTTAGTCCTGTGTCAGCAGCAAGTGAGATGCCAAGTGTGATCACAGAAACAGAAAGTTCCGGAAACAACATGTTAGAAAATATTGCTTCCGGTGAGGATATTTCCACATCCGGGGTTTCTGAGCCGGAGATACCGGTCGAGACAGATATTCCAGAAGCGCCGACAGAGGCGCCTCAGGAGCCGACAGAGACAGACGTACCTCAGGAGCCAACAGAGACTCAGGTACCTGGAGAGTCAGAAGTTCCGGCAGAGACACCTGCTGTTACAGAGAATCCAGCTATTGTGGAGGAAGAAAATGTGCAGTCAGCCGTTGTGGCAGATACCACACTGAAATCTGAAAATACAGTATGGAAAAAAGACGCTTCCACTGGCAAATTCCAGTTGTACACTCAGGATTCCTCAGGTGATTTGACACTTGTCACAAGTATTGCAGGAATCGTAGAGGTGATTTGGCCCTCTTCCAGTAATGTTGTAAATGGAATGGAACAGGTTGACTTTACAACACCGACTAAGAAATATTATGCATTTGATTCCAACGGCTATATGCTGACTGGTTTACAAACAATCAAAAATAATCAGTACTATTTTAATACAGAAGGTACTTTGAATGTGAATGTTCCGGAAGGAACAGAAGCTACCCCGGACAATTCCACTCTGGGAAGTATGGTAATCAGCGGCTGGGCACATCCCACAGCAACTAAGTGGATTTACATGGGAGCCAATGGTCTGCGGGATACCACAAAAGTGGGACTTCAGAAGATTGGAGAAAATACCTATTACCTGAATGCCGATGGAACCATGGTTCAGGACTATCTGAAGAAGGTAAACGGCAAATGGTATGCCTTTGATAAATATGGCATAATGGTTACTAACGGACTTTATAAATATTCCAAAAATGGTGCTACATACTATTTCCAGGCCGACGGAACCAAGCTTGAGAAAAGTGGATGGCAGAAGCTGAATGGAAACTACTATTATTTCAGACCATCTTCTTATTCCTGGGCAATCAAATCCGGGTTCCGGAAAATTAAAGACACAGACGGCAAGACTTATACGTTCTATTTCAACAATGCCGGACTGATGTTCAAATCTAAATTTTACAAGAAGAATGATAAAGAGTGGTATTACCTGGATGCCAATGGTCATATGGTAACAGGCGAGAAGAAGCTGGTGATCAATGGAAAGAATTACTACTACTATTTCCGTACCAAAGCAGGAGCCAATAAAGAACCGGTAGGTTCTGCTGTGATGGGCTGGTTTAAGGTAGGCGATTACTGGCATTACTATAGTAAGAAATATAAGAGAGCCGCTACGGGTCCTGCCATTACCAAGATTGGTAAATACAGCTATTACTTTACAGCATCAGGCAAAGCCCAGAGAGGCGGTTTCCGTGATTTCAACAACAAACGTTATTATTTCAATCCGCAGAGCGGCAACGTCAGACCTTATATGAAGAAAAACTGCTGGATTAAGAAAAGCTCCAAATGGTATCGTGCTACTGCAGATGGAAGCCTTGCCAAGGGGTGGACAAAGATTGGAAATTACTGGTATTACTTTGGCTCTGACTATATAATGGACAGATCCTGCCAGAAAACTAAGGGAAGCCAGAAGGGATATCTGGATGACAACGGAAGATTTATCACCAACAGTTGGGTAAAACTGAAAGGTAACTACAAATATATTGATTCCAAGTCTGGATTTGTAACAGGCTGGAAGACCATTGATGGATATAAATACTACTTCACCAGCAATGGATATCTGTCACAGGATGTGAGAAGGCTGTTCGCAGGCCGCAGCGCATCTCAGTACAGACTTGAAGTAAATCGTAAGACATGTACAGTCAATGTATTTACCAAGGACACCTCTACAGGTAAGTACAATATTCCTGTAGTAAGCTTCCTGTGTTCTGTAGGGCAGCCAATTACAAGAACTCCCCTTGGAACTTTCAAGTGCAGTAGAGGTGGACGCTGGCAGGTACTGATGGGACCATCTTATGGACAGTATGCCACAAACGTATATGCTGGAATTATCTATATTCATTCTGTAGCCAGCGGCCAGGCGAACGCCCGAAATCTGTCTGCAGTTGAATTTAACAGACTGGGTACTCCTGCCTCTCATGGTTGTATCCGTGTATGTGTAAGCGATGCAAAATGGATTTATGAGAACTGTGCTGGATGTTCAGTACGAATTTATGATGATGCCAGTGATCCTGGTCCATTTGATAAACCTACATTACCTAAGATGAGTTCGGGACAGAATTATGATCCGACAGACCCATCAATTCCTGGAACTAAACCATCACCGCATACCAATCCAGCTTAAGACTGGTGTGAAATGATAGCATGTGCAGAGGGGGCTCTTAATGAGCTTCCCTGCACATGCTTTTGTTTATGAACATAAAAAAGGCGCACAAAAAGAAGGGACAGTCTCATTCATGAATTTTCATTGATGGGTAAGTCCCTTCTTCTGGTATGCCGAAAAAATCAAGGCAGTGTATAAATCAAAATTCCAACAATAATGATCAAATTTCCAATCACGCGTCCTTTACTGAATTTTTCCTTTAAAAGAATATAAGATAGAAGCATCACAAACACATAGCTAAACGTATCAATAACTGCTCCATATTTCATGTCTACCTTTGTGTAGGCGTAAGTATTCACCAGGAGAACTCCGAAGAAAATAAAGTAGGAGAGCATAACTCTCCAGTTCAGATATTCAAAAATAGGATGTTTGTAGGATTTGTTGGCACTTTGCTTTAGCAGTACCTGAGAAATTGCCGTGAAGAACGTTCCCGAAAACATCAACAACATAAACACTTTATTCATAACGCTGCACCACCATAACTCCCACAAATACCACAAGAAGGCCTATGATATTCTGAAGGGTAAGATTTTCATGAAAGATAATTACTGCCCATACCTGAGACCAGATCAGATAAACGGTCTTGTTGGCATATGCCACATTCAAGTCAAAACGCTTGATTACTTTCTGCCATGCCAGTGCGTAGATAAAGCAGTTGAAGAGCATCAGAAATAAAAACAGATACAGCCAGATGCTCTCCAGTCCATGTCGGTTGAACTGCACAGAGGCAGCCTTTGAAAATACTCCTGTGAATGAAAATAATAAAATATTCAGATGTAATAATATGTAATTCTTTGCCTTTTCCATAAGATTGATTATAACATCCTTTTACAAGCTACACAAGATGTGCTATAATTCTAATGCTGTAAAAGATAAAGAAATGTTGCTGGGAACGGAGTGAACAGTAACAAAGAAATAAAGATAGAAATGAAAGTATAAACAAGCATAAAAGCAGCAAATGACAGATATTTTACTGTCTGCTGCTATGGAATGGAGGAAACTATGAGTTTATATTCAGTGGTGGTTCCCGTGTACAACTCGGAGCACACCTTACATGAATTATATGAACGTGTGAAAAAAGTGTTTGATGAGACACTTCATCAGGATTTTGAGTTGATTTTGGTGGATGATGGCTCCAGGGATCACTCCTACGGGATCATGGAAGAGCTTCACGAGAAGGACGGCCGGGTGAAAATCATTCAGCAGGCAAAAAATTTCGGTCAGCATCCAGCCCTTCTCTGTGGATTTAAGTATGTCCAGGGAGATTTTATTATTACCATGGACGATGACCTTCAGCATCCGCCGGAAGAAATTCCAAAGCTGGTGAAGGTCATGAACGAGAGGGACGATGTGGATGTGATTATAGCTAAATATGAAGGCAGACAGCACAGTCTGATTCGCAGAATGGGAACCTGGGTGTCTGTCTATGCCACATCCAAGATGCTCAAAAAACCAAGGGATCTGGAAATCACCAGCTTTCGTCTGATTCGCCGCTTTATTGTGGATGCCATTGTGAGTATGAATGTGCGTCTGCCTCAGATTGGAAATCTTTTGGTGCAGACCTCCAACCGCATCATCAACGTGCCGGTGAAGCACGACGCCAGAAAATTTGGCAAGAGCGGCTACAGCTTTAAACGTCTGGCAAAGGATCTGATTTACGATATCACCACGAACTCGGCTTTTCCGCTGATTGTGGTACGGGATTTGGGAATTGTCAGCTTTATTATCAGTGTAATCCTGGGTATTTTCTATCTGGCACGGTATTTTGTATCTGGAGTGTCTGTGGAAGGTTGGACCAGTCTGGTTCTGTTTATGCTGGCATACAATGGAGTCATTCTTTTGTCCATTGGAATCATTGGAGAATATCTGATGCACATCCTGGATGAATCCAAGAAAATGCCCAATTATGTGGAAAGACGAAAGAAGCTCTAGAGTGGGGATGGAATTTACAAATAAATACAAAAACTATTATGTAAAGCAGCCGGAGTAGCCAATCAGGACTGATTTCGGCGGGAACGGAGGATGAAATGAAAGAAATCGGTGGATATCTGGAATTGGAGAAGTTTACAGGAGAAGAATACCATATGAATATGGTAAAGTTAAATCTGGGCAGAACAGCACTGCTCTATATGTTGCTGTCTCTTATACACATCTCCGAGCCCACGAGACTACGCTGCATCG
>CAMQZX010000293.1 GCA_947039785.1 uncultured Lachnospiraceae bacterium
TGCAGCGTAGTCTCGTGGGCTCGGAGATGTGTATAAGAGACAGAAATAAATCATTTTAAATCAATATAAATCATATTAAATCAAAAACAGGAGTAAAACATATTAAAAAGAGAAGACTAAATGATTCAAAGGAGGGAATAAAGTGGAATACATATTAGGGATTGATATTGGTACCACATCGGTCAAAGTAATCATGATTTCATCGGAAGGAACCATTTTTGATGAGACCAGTGTGCCCCATGATCTGATTTCGAAGCACCTCAATTGGGCAGAAGAAGACGCGGATATCTGGTGGGAAAATACCAAGACGGCACTTCAACGTTTTCATAACAGACATCCGGAGGAAATGAAGAATATCCGATGCGTAGGATGCAGCGGAATGGTACCGGCCATTGTGATTCTGGATAAACAGGGACGCCCGGTGCGCAAAACCATTCAACAAAACGATGCCCGTGCGGTGGAACAAATTGAGCGAATTTCAAGCACTATTAATCAGGATGAGTTGTATGCTGCAACAGGAGGCAAGACAAATCAGCAGCACATATTGCCTCGTTTGCTGTGGGTGAAAGAAAATGAGCCGGAAGTCTGGGAGAGAGCAGACTGTGTGATGGGGTCCTATGACTGGATCAACTATAAGCTGACTGGAGTAAAAAGTCTGGAGATGAACTGGGCGGTGGAAAGCGGTGCCATGGATATTCGGACAGGGAAGTGGCTGCAGAAGGATTTGGACAGATTTGGAATTGATGGAAAGCTGCTTCCTCCGGTAAATGAGTCAGGGAAGGTCATTGGCCATACAAAGGCAGAATGGGAGGAACTTCTGGGAATTCCCCAGGGAACACCTGTGATTGCCGGAAGCGCGGATCATGTTGCCTCCACGCTGGCAGCAGGAATTACCAAAAAAGGAGATCTTCTGATTAAATTTGGAGGAGCAGGAGACATCCTCTACTGTATTGATGAGATTGAGACCAACGAAAAGTTGTTTTTTGATTATCACATCGTACCAGAAGAATATCTGTTAAATGGCTGTATGGCTTCCAGCGGTTCTCTGGTGAAATGGTTCACCAAAGATATTATCCATCAGGATTCACCGGATGTATTTGACCAATTGGATGCACAGGCAAAAAGCGTACCGCCTGCATCAGACGGACTGGTTATTCTTCCTTATTTTCTGGGAGAGAAGACACCCATCTTTGACCCAACAGCCAGAGGAGTCATGTTTGGGCTGACCCTCTCTCATACCAATGGACATATCTTTCGGGCAATTCTGGAATCAGTAATCTATGGGTTCCGCCATCATGTGGAAGTGTTAAAAGAGATGGGATATGAACCGGAGCGGATCATGGCTACCAATGGAGGGGCCAAGAGTAAATTCTGGTGTCAGATCGCAGCCGATATTCTGGGAAAAACCATTCGATCCTATCCGTCTCATCCCGGCTCTGCCCTTGGGGTTGCATTCCTTGCGGGAATGAGCGTGGGAGTTTTTCAGAATTGGGAGGAGATTGAGAAATTCCTCACAGATTTCCGGGTATTTGAGCCAAATCCCCAGGCGGTGAAAATTTATGACAAATCCTATGCAATTTATCGAAACCTGTATCAACAGTTAAGACCATCTTTTCAAGATGTTCAGAATCTATATTCATAAAGGAGGAAAAAGAAATGAGTTTACCAAATGAAGGCCAGGTGGCATTTATTACTGGTGCCGGAACTGGAATCGGTAGGGCAATTGCCAAGAAGTTTGCAGATCAGGGTGCGACGGTGATTGTGACAGACTTAACGCTTGAAACTGCCAGGGAGACAGCCCAATTGCTGGCAAATCCCACCGGAAATCAGAGCCATGAGGCCATGGCGCTGGATGTGACCAGCAGAGAGGATGTGCATCGTGTGCTGGATACGGTGAAAGAAAAATATGGAACCATTGATATCTTGATGAACAATGCAGGAGTCTCCTCCATGCAGACCATTGAGAATCTGACAGAGAAGGAGTGGGATTTTAACTTTAACGTAAATATTAAAGGAATGTTTTTCGTCACACAGGCTGCCTTACCTCTGATGAAAGAAAAAGGCGGAAGAATTGTAAATACAGCTTCCATGGCAGCGGTGAAGGCAGCTCCCCTTCTGGCCCATTACACTGCTTCGAAATTTGCAGTGGTAGGATTTACAAAGAGCGCAGCCATCGAATTTGCACCGTACAACATTACTGTCAACTGTGTGTGCCCGGGCTATGTGAAGACCAGTATGCAGGATCGCGAGGTGGTATGGGAAGGCCGGCTTCGCGGCATGACGCCGGAGGCAGTGGCTGCAGAATACATTGAGCATACACCTCTTGGCAGAATGTGCTATCCGGAGGATGTGGCAGATGTGGTGGGCTTTCTGGTATCACCAGAAGCCAAATTTATGACTGGTGAAGCCATGAACATTGCCGGCGGCGCTAATATTGTATGATCGTGAGCGATGGTATGAAAAATGTAGTAATAAACGAAAGCGAATATGAAATTGAATTATTTGTATTTGACAAAGACGGATTGATGTTTGAGAGCGGTCAGTTTTGGGTTGAGCTGGCGCAGTCCAGAATCCGTGCCATGTACAGGAACTATCCGGATGTGAGCCATGAAGTAGTCAGACGGTGGATGCAGTTGGTGGGAGGAAGCTGCAAATTTGAGGATGGATATTTGAAAGTAACGGATATGGATCCTATGGGGATTTTTGCGGTGGCTCCAGTGCCGGAGGAGATTCTTGTGGCAGCTTCCTTTTTCGCAGAGCATCTGGGGCTGGACTGGCTTTCGGCAAGAAAAATGGCTGAAGAGGTGTTTACCGCCAGTGATGAGCTTTTTGAGTTGGAGCGGGCATTAAAGCCCCGCAGGGGATTCCCTCAAATCTTCCATCGGCTAAGGGAGGCAAAGATTCCTTACGGAATTGCCACTTCGGATACCAAAGAGCGTGCGAAATTATCTGTGGACCTGTTTGATGACTATGGGTATGTGGATTTTACTGTAACGGTGGATGATGTGGAAAAGGGCAAACCAAATCCGGATATGTTGCTGCTGATTCAGAAACAGACGGGAATTTCCATGGAAAAGATAGCTATGGTAGGAGATTCTCTGGTAGATGTGAAAATGGCAAGGGAGGCATGTGCCATAGGAATCGGCATACCGGAGCAGGAAAGCATGAGGCAGAACATGCAGGGAATTGCAGATGAAATCATAGAAAGTTTGGATGACATTTGTATTAAGAAAGGGGAGTGAGCCTATGAAAAGAAAACACCTGATGGGCACAGTATTCATTCACATCGGATTAATAGCCACATCTTTGTTTTTTCTGCTTCCGCTGCTGTGGATTTTAAGAACTTCTCTGATCTCCAAAGTGGAGGCTTATCAGATTCCTCCCAACTGGTTCGCTTCTCTGACACTGGAAAATTACAGGAACGTTCTGAGCGGAAATGATTTTTTAACTTATTTTTTTAATAGCTTTGGAGTATCTTTGATTACTACAATTATCGCAGTGATCTTTGGAGCGATGGCATCTTACTGGGTGGCCAGATTTGCCATTAAGGTGGATACTATTAAAATTTCGATTTTATTGATTCAGATGATCCCGCCGGTGGTCATGATTATTCCTTTTTCCATGATTATCAGCAAGATGAAGCTAAGCGATACCTGGCTGTCACTGATTATCACCTATATGTCTTTTACACTTCCTTATGTTATGTGGACACTGGTGGGATTTTTTGAAAGCATTCCCAAGGATTTGGATGAGGCTGCCAAGATTGATGGATGCAGCAGTCTTCAGACTTATTTTAAGATTGTACTTCCACTGGCTATGCCGGGTATTATGTCCACGGCAGTGTATAGCTTTATCGTATCCTGGAATGAATTTATGTACGCGCTGAATCTTACCGGATTAAATGCCAGGACAGTACCAGTGGCGATTGCTAACATGGAGACTTCTCAGGGTGTTCAGATCGCGGAGCTTTGTGCCAGCGTGATGGTGGGAATCATACCAATTATTATATTATCACTGTTTATTAAAAAATATTTAGTCAGTGGTTTGACGTTTGGGGCTGTCAAATGACGCTGAAGGAGAGAAAGGCGGTTTAGCATATGAAAAAAAGATGGATTGCAGCAATGTTGGCAACTACACTGACAGCAGGTCTGTTGACAGGCTGCGGAGGGAACAAATCAAGTGAAGCTTCCGGTCAGGGAGAAGCGGGTGACAGTGGTAAGAGCATTAACATCCTTATGGAGGATGTGTCAGATACTGCGATTGTGAAAAATCATCTGGAGGATTTTGAGGAGGAGACGGGAATTAAAGTTAATATTGAGACCATTGGTTATTCCTCCATGCATGAAAAATTACTGACCCAGATGATCAATAGCACCAATGCGTATGATGTGGTGGTTGTGGACTGTTACTGGGTGGGAGAATTTACGAAAGCTGGCTGGCTGGAAGATTTGCAGCCTTATATTGAAGAGAGTGGATTTGATACCAGCCCGTATCTGGATTCTATGATGAATATGGTGGGTCAGGTAGATGGAACTACTTATATGATACCATTTTACAATTATATGATGTCTCTGATTTATCGGACAGATGTGCTGGAAGATGAGACGTGGAAGGCTGCTTACGAAAGTGAATTTGGAAAAGAGCTGAGTATGCCAAAGACACTGGAAGAATATGTGGAGTTATGTAAGTGGATGACTGCCCAGGATCAGGGAATGTCCGGTGTGGCAATGCAGGGCGCGCGTCCGGATCCCATTGTGGTGGAATGGGCAAATTATCTGTTCTCCTGCGGCGGAGATTTTTATGATGAAAGCGGAAATATTGTCATCAACAGCCCGGAGGCAGTGAAAGC
>CAMQZX010000294.1 GCA_947039785.1 uncultured Lachnospiraceae bacterium
GTCAACTTATGGTCCTCATTGGAAGCACACAGCAGCTTCCAGGTACATTCTTCATAATTAAATAATAATCGAAATAGATATTCCCTTCCCTCTACTTCTGCCGAGCACTGGTATTCCATCATAGAAATACCGCAGTATCGCTTTTTCTCAGAAGAAATCACCCGGATATTTGGAAGGATTTGAATAACACCTTCTTCATCTTCGTATTTAATCCATCTTGGGATAACTTTCCCCTGACTGGTGAACCAGCAGTCGCAGGCGATGCTTTGCTGGCGGCCTTTTACTTTTCCTGTATCTGGTTGTTCTGTATTGATTCCAATTCCAAAAGCCATAATTTTCACCTTCTCACTGAATATTTAGTTTGCTGTAGTCTACCGTTCGCTTCTCTCTGGATATGCCTCCACTCATATGGTCAATGGGGCTTTGAAGGAAAACGGCACGCTTCACAGAATCGATTCCGAAACGCTTCCGTATCGTATCTACCGTATGATCCATACATTCCAGCTTTTCGTAATCCATCTGTTCTTCGGTAAAATCAAAAAAACTGATCTGGCGCGGCGTCTGTCTGTCCTTGACCCGGGAGGTATGGATTCCCAGATGCCGAATTGGTGACTGATTCCACAATTCATCAAAAAGCTCACATGCCGCCTGATGAATCTCCCAGGTGATGTTGGTGGGATTGTCTAAAACCTTCTGATGGGAGGCATGGGAAAATTGGTAGTCTTTGATTCCGATGCTCACCACCTCAATCTTCACTTCATCGCGGCGAAGGCGGGCAGCCACTGTCTCTGCCAACGCCAGCAGTACGATTCTGGCAGTATCTGCGTCTGTCACATCGAAAGGAATAGTTGTGCTGTTGCCGTAGCCTTTATTGGGTATTGGAACGGGCTCCACCACCGACACATCTCTGCCGTTGGCAAAATTCCAGATGACCTCTCCATGCTTTTTCAAATGCAGTTTTAATATATTGGGATCGGATTTTGCCAGCTGACCAATGGTGTGAATACCCATCTGATCTAATTTCCGGGTAGATGCTCTTCCCACAAAAAACAGATCATCCACCGGAAGACTCCACATTTTCTCCTGTATCTCACAGGGAAACAGTGTATGAACCTGATTTGGCTTTTGAAAATCAGAAGCCATCTTTGCCAACAGCTTGTTGGTGGAAATACCCACGTTTACGGTAAATCCCAACTCCTGGTAAATCCTGTCCTTAATCTCATGAGCTGTCTGTATGGGATCTCCCCAGAGCTTTTGGGTCCCTGTCATGTCCATAAATGCCTCATCTATGGAATAAGGTTCCACGTCAGGCGTATATCCGCGCAAAATATCCATAAAAGCTTTGGAGCATCTCTCATATAAATTGTAATTGGGCGGAGCAAGGTAAAGTTCCGGAAATTTCTGCAAAGCCTCCAGAATACTCTCCCCTGTCCGGATTTTGTAGGCTTTGGCTGGAATGGACTTTGCCAGTATGATTCCGTGACGCTTGGCTGCATCTCCACCGATGGCCGAGGGAATCTCCCGCAAATCCAGGCTTCCCCCCAAAACCTCTAAACGATAAACAGCCTCCCATGAGAGGAAGGCTGAATTCACATCAATGTGGTAAATCATGTTCTGTCTTTCGGCACTTTTGTCATACCCAAGGTACCTGATCTGCCCAGATGTTGCTTCTGCCATAATTCATTCTCCTCTTTCTTACTTCTGAAGAAATTATAGCAGAACATTTGTTCGTTTTCAAGTGGTATATTCTGGCGGCCTGCAATCACTCGTCACAGCTTGTAATGCCTATCTGAAACGCTCCATAATCTCGTTGACTTTGGCATAAATTTCCTCCTCCGGGGTTCCCACATTATATGCTCCGGCTTCATAGAGGATCTTCCCATTTACCATAGTCATTTTTACATTGGCCTTGCTGCCGCTGTATACCAGATTCTTTGTGATGTTGTTGATGGGCTGCATATTAGGCTGATGCAGATCGATCATCACCAGATCCGCATATTTTCCCGGAAGAAGACTGTCACAATCCGGCAGACACATAGCTCTGGCTCCTCCGGAAATTGCCATGGCAAGTACCTGATCGGCGTTTACCGCAGAGGCATCCTCCTCCCGCAGCTTTGCCAGCCCGGTGACAAGAAACATCTCACGGAACATATCCAGACAGTTGTTACTGGCAGGTCCGTCGGTTCCTATGGCAAGATTCACACCTCTGTCTAACATGGTCTGTATGGGGGCAATTCCGCTGGCAAGCTTTGCGTTGGAACCCGGATTGGTCACCACCCATGCATTTCGCTTCCGGAAAATGTCCAAATCTTCCTCTGTCATGTAGACACAGTGATATCCTCCGCCCCCATAGTTATAAATTCCCAGCTTGTCAAACAATGCTGTCGGTGTCATACCATGGCGTTGGATACAACCTGCCACCTCAGATTTTGTTTCAGAATTGTGCATGTAAACAGGAGCCTGATATTTCTCAGCCAATGCTGCCACGCCCTCTATTTTCTCAAGACTGGTGGTATATTCAGCGTGAAAGCCCAGTTGAAAGCTGATCAGGCTGTCCGACTCATTATAAGTCTGATACCACCGCTCCATCTCCTCCAGTGACTGGCTAAAATCATTCAAAGCTCCTGTCATCACAGTACGAAAGCCACAGTCTATGGATGCCCGGGCAATGGTATCCGGTGTTAAATACATATCAAAATTGGCTGTGATTCCGCCGGAAAGATATTCTAAGATTGCAAGCTTTGACAAATGATAGATGTCTTCAGCTGTCAGCTTTGCCTCCATGGGAAACACCTGCTGATTCAGCCATTCTGCCAAGGGTAAATCATCGGCGTAGGATCTTAGAAAGGTCATGGCGGAATGGGTATGGGCATTCTTAAAGCCCGGCATGATCAAGTTTCCTTCGGCGTCAATTTCCCTGTCCCAACAGGTTTTCGTTTGTAACTGCTTCGCCTGCGGTGTATCGGATTCTCCGGCGTAGACGATACGGTTTTTGTGAATCATGATTTCTCCGCAAGTGATTTCCATAGAATTGTTCATGATAAGTAATCTTGCGTTATAAATTCTGATATTCATAGTTTCCTCCCCAAATACAATATTTCCGTGAAGTCTCCCTGCCACTTACTGCTCTGGCACTTAACGTGAAGACCGCACATTTACAGTAAAGCTGTCATATCAAACGGATATTCGCAGCTTATCTTTATTGAAATAATTTCCTTAAATTTTCTTCATAAGGCGCCTGCACGATGCCTTTACAGCCGCCTTTTATAATCCAAACATCTGCCGTGCAGCTTTCATATTTTCCACAATCGATACTTCAAAGGGACATCTGCTCTCACAGGCCCCGCACTGAATGCATTCTCCTGCATGGTGAGATAAGAGGCCATAGTGTTCCCGGACGGTTTCCGGTACTTCTCCTTGAGCCTTTGCCAGATTCAAAAATTTGGTCACTGAAGCCACATCAATGTGCTTTGGACATGGCGCACAATGGCTGCAATACATACAATGGCCTTTCCAATTGATGTTAGGGAAAGAAGCAAATGCGAGAGCATAATCCTTTTCCTCATCAGATGCTGTTTCATAAGAAACACTTTCTTTTAATTGCTCTACTGTGTGTGCACCTGCCAGAACTGTCGCTACTGCTGGACGCGTAAGGGCATAGTGCAGACACTGCTTTGCCGTCAGCGCTTTTTGGGCCGGTGACAGTGATGCATCCAGCAAATCGCCGCCTCCAAAGGCTTTCATTACTGTGATCCCCACGCCCAGACGCTGACATGTCTCATACAGGTTCTGCCGTTCCGGATCCATATTTACAAGCGTTTCCTTATAATTCTCTTCTTTCCATAATTCTTCCACGTCTTCACTGGCAGGCTGCAGATCATAACATGGATTCACACTGAACATCAACACTTCAATATGTCCGCTCTTTACCGCCTCCAGAGCAACATGAGGATTGTGACTGCTTAATCCAATATGCCGGATTGCTCCGGATTCTTTCAATTCCAGCACATATTGTAAAACAGGACCATTTACAATGGTTTCCCAATCTTCCATAGAATCCACATAGTGAATCATTCCCACATCAATATACTCCGTCTTTAGCAAAGAAATCATTTCCTGAAATCCTTCCTTTACTTCTTTGATGTCACGGCTGCGCTTATACTGTCCGTTTTTCCAGACAGAACAAATATGAGACTGAATGATAAACTTTTCCCTTCTTCCAGCCAGAGCTTTTCCCACACTGGCACGCACCTCCGGATTGGATGTATACAAATCAAAGTAATTGATTCCATACTCCTCTGCCACATTTAATAGGAGCTTTGTATTCTGGCAACGATTACCTGCAAACCCTTCACACCCAATGCCAATTTCACTGACCTTCAGCCCCGTATTTCCCAAATCACGATAGTTCATAAAACTTCCTCCTTTTTACGCCTCAAATTCTCTTGCCACTTCTACAAGAATCATCTCCTGTACCTTATTCACTGCTCCAGCATTACTCTTTCTTCCTTTCTCTCTACCTATGGGAGGCAAATGGCTTTCCTTCCAATGAATCCATATCAAAAAAATCAATCCCGTTTTCTATTGCAAGAAAAACCATTTTTTCAGTTTCCTTTTCATCAAAGGCCTGAATTGAACTGGTACCCAGGCCAGGAATACTGATTTCTTCTGTCCCCTTTGATACTGCATGAATCCTCCTTTTATTTACAGCCATTGCTTTCTCTAAATTATTATATTGTAGTCATACATTCATGTCCAATACTTATGTTGCATGTATAAATTATGCCCTTTAACCTGTCTCTTATACACATCTCCGAGCCCACGAGACTACGCTGCAGCG